>CBDURB010000276.1:0-2802 GCA_965369585.1 uncultured bacterium | reverse complement strand
GCTGAACATCTTCCATGCTGTGGCGACCTTGGAGAGCTGCTCGTACTCCACCTTGTTCAGCACCGGATACATCATCCACAGCAAGCAGATGGCGATTGGCAGGGACACGGTGTCGATGCGCAGCGCATCGATGGCGTCGGCGATGTCTGGCCAGATGCGCCCTCGGCCGCCGCCCAGGGCCATGGCTGCGAAGATCCACAGGGGGAGGAGTCGGTCCAGCACGCCGAGCTGACCGACGACGCGTCCTGCTTGCGGCTGGCCAACGGCTTCTGCCGTCACATTGCTCCTTCAGCGGGATATGTCAGTATCGATTGATCGTTGCAGCGAAGAACGATATCCCCGCGTCATCCAGCGCGGGCAATAGAACTCTCTCGGACTTTATCCGCTTTGTCTCTACGCCCACCTGCTCGGTGAATCCTGGGCCTGGACAGTGGCAGCCCGCGTACCTGCTGCTCGTTAAGGATGCAGCCGCACTGAAGGCAGCTCACAGATTGCCCGTAGATGTCGGACTCACGGAACAAGTCGCCGAGACATCGGGGGCAGGCCTTCAGCCACATCATTTAGAGCCTCCTTCGATATGATGATCAATGGGCTTTTTCTCTCACTTGCCACCATGACTACTCGCCCCTTTCCAGCAACAGCCGCTCCAGCAGCCCGACCAGGACCCAGGGATCGAAGGGCATGGCCAGGAAGTGGTCTCCGACCGGGCCGTACCGCCGTGTTGTCTCTTGGTAGTCCAGCGCCGATATAACCACCCAGATGGGTGCGCCTTCCTGCCCCAGTTGGCGCAGCCGATGTAGCACGGCCCCGCCCAGGCCATCCGGCAGGCCAGGGTCCAGGATCACAGCATCCGTGGGGCCGCATTCGAGGGCCCGCAAAGCCTCATCGCCGCACGTCGCTTGGGTAACGTCAAGACCTGAGGCGGCTAGGGAAACCCTAAGCATTCTGGTTAGGCCCTCGTCGGCTTCAATCAAAAGAACCTTTGGAGGGGCAGCGCCACCAGCGGCCTCGGTTCCCATCACCTCATCCGGCTCGGCGTCCGACCAGTGCGCCAACCATCGCTCGCCGCACGTCATTCCCCGATGGTGGCGATTCGTGTGTATTGTGAGATGGAGACTTGAACGCGAAAGCACCTCGATGCCTCCCCTTGTCCCTGCGGTCGCAATGCGCAGGCGAGACCCTACTTCACCGTGATCGTGATCTTCTTCGCTTCAGGAGGCGCGGGACGCGGCACCGTCACTCCCAGCACACCATCTTGGTACGTGGCCTCGATAGCTTCAGTGTTCGCCCCCTCGGGCAGCCCGATGCTCCGCTGGAATTCGCCGCTGGCCCGCTCGCAGAAGTAGTAGCCTTCTTCCTTAACTTCTTTCTCCTCCTCTCGCCGACCACGGATCACGAGCATGTCCCCTTCCGCCGCCACCTTGATCTCCTCACACCTGACTCCTGGAAGGTCAACCCGCACGACGACCTGTCCCTCACGCTCAAAGACGTCGGCGTCGGGAAGCCACTCTTCAGGTCGCCACATCCAAGGGCGGCGCCTCCAGAAGGGCCGCCAGGAGCGGGAGCCGAAGGCCCTCGCGGCGCGATCGAATAGGCGCTCAAGTTCTTCTGGCCACGCCGGAAGGGCCTTCCCTCGGATCGTGACGCTTCGCTCTCGTCCCGATTGATCGCTCATGGGACACTCCTCCTTCGAGAGTGTGGGGCTATGCCAACACTAGTAACTGGTTGTGCAGTGGGCGCGAAAGGCCTGGGGAAGAGCGTAAAAGAGCCGTCAAAATGGAAGGCGGTGAAGGGCAAGGTAGGCCCGGTTCGCAGGGAGGCGATTTAGTCTTGGGGCCGGGACATCCGGTAGCCGACGCCCGGCTCCGTGAACACGAATCGTGGGTGCCTGGCATCGTCACCAAGCTTTCGGCGGAGCAGACCTACGAAAGAACGGAGCAACCCGGTCTCCCCTGAATACCCCGTTCCCCACACACGCTCCAAGAGCTGGTCGTGGGTCAGCACTCTGCCGGCGTTGGTCGCCAACTCGTAGATTAGCCTGTACTCGGTGGCACTAAGAGCCACCGACTGTCCGGCGACGCTGACTCGCCGGTCTGCAAAGTCGATTCGCAGGTCATTCAACACGACAGGCGCCCGTGGCTCTAGCTCATTACCGAGCAGCCGCCGACGCAGTACCGCCTCGATGCGCGCAAGGAGCTCTGTGGGCGAGAAGGGCTTAATGACGTAGTCGTCAGCGCCCATCTTCAGGGCCTGAACGGTGTCCTCTTCACGCCGACTGGCCGTGACAACTATGACGGGTGTCCCTGAGAACTCGCGTATATGTCTGAGCAGCTCCAAGCCGCTGGTTCCGGGAAACATCAAGTCCAGCAGGATCAGGTCTGGCTCCTCCAACTCCACAAGCCCACCAACCCGCGAGGGGTCGTCTGCGACTATAACTTCGTATCCCGCTTCATCCAGAGTTCGCCGGAGATAGCGTAGAATCTGCGGTTCGTCATCCACAGCGAGGATGCGGGCCCGCCCTCCTCTCCGGGCGACATTCGGAAGATGCACGGCACTAGGGGCGGCGTCCGGCACTGAGGTGATACCGGCGTCAGAGGCTATCTGCAGGGTGAAGCTGAAGGTGGTGCCCTGGCCCTCCCCAGCGCTTTCCACCCAGATCTGCCCGCCGTGCGCCTCGACTATCCCTTTGCAGATGGCCAGGCCTAGGCCGGTGCCTGACAGCGTTTGCTTATCGTCTTCATGAACGCGCGCAAATTTCCTAAACAGGTGCTGCAGCTTCTCCGTTGCAATCCCCCGTCCTTG
>CBDURB010000275.1:0-2814 GCA_965369585.1 uncultured bacterium | reverse complement strand
TGAGCTGGCTTCCGCTGCCGTCAGCGCTGGCGTACCAGGAGACGCGTAGCAATACTTCCCGCGCCGCCGGGTCGTTCTTCAGCGCCATCGCTCGTAGCTGGTAGTACGAGCCTCCCTCCACGCTAACGGTCTGGTACAGCCACTTCGTCGACTCCGTGCGGCTCAGCAGCGCCGCCGATAGGTCTCCCTCGGCGCTAACGGCGCCGCTGGCGCTGACCTCGCCGCCGATCTTTCGCCAGCCGTAAGGGGTGCCGTCTTCGCGGACATCCTCAAAGCCGCCGTTCACCAGAGTGGGGAAGAGCGTGGGCTCAGCGACCGCACTGGCGGCGGGCGTGGGCGCCGAGGGTGTTGGCGTAGGGGAGGGCTTGGGCGCCAACGTGGGCTCCGGCGCAGGCGGTGGTGTGGGTGTGGGGCAGGAGGTGGGCGTAGCTCCCGGTTCAAGGGAGAAGTCCAGGTTAGAGACATCGAGGGCGCCAGTATCGCCCTTGACCACCACGCCGTAGCGGGCGGATCGGGCAGCGCACGGGGCATCGGCGTTGGTCAGGGAGAGGCACTGCTCCGAACCGATGAGCCAGGGGTTTCCGGGCCACTCATCTTGCTTGATTGAGGACCCGTAACCATCTGGGTCCTCATACCAGGCGACACGAAGCGATACGTATTCGAGTCCTGAGGTGATGATAGTGAGGCAGCCATCGAGGCGGTAGACCTGGCCGGGGGTGATGTCCTGGACGTGCTGCTCAACCCAGGACGTCTGGCTCGCGCTCGGTATGGCCTCACTGCGGACGGCCGTGAGGCCGCCGATGATGAGGGCTGCCCCAAGCCCGGCCAAAAGTACAATAGTCCGCAGCAAGCGAGCGTATGAGGAGAGCCGAAGGCGGGCATGCCCATTCTAAGCGAACCGTGAATTTTGTCAACGGCGTGAAGGAACGGACTCAGGGCAGCCGCTTGAGCCGTGGGTTGTCAGTGATGCCGGGGATGCGATCGCGCTTGGCGATGGGTTTTCCTTCTACCTGCTCTGGGGCTGCGTGTGAGGGTACGCGGCCTCATTGACAGCCGCCCAGCCCAGGCGCACAATGCCAAGACCGGAGTGATTGAGAGTATCGGAGGCATCATGACGGAGTTGGGGAAGATCCTGCAGACGGCCAGTGCCGACGAACGGGGTCATGCGGCTCCACTGGTTCCCGCACTTGTGGGCGCCGCTGGAGCGATTGTGCTCGCGATCGGCGCGGCAGCGGACAGCGACATCGCGGCGATCATCGGTGGCATCGTTCTCGCGGTGGGGCTACTGGCAACGACTCTCGTGTACCACACGGCCATCGACTATCCTATCTTCAGGCGCCTCGACAACCTGGAAAAGTAGCTCCTGTTGGGGCCGTTCCCACCCTGTTAACACCCGCCTAGCCCAGGCGCACAATCGCGGCGGCGGACAGTGCCGGAGGCGACTGCCGGGCGCTACCAGAGCGAATGGATGACCGGAGACCCGTGCAATACGGCGACCTTAACGCTGCTTGCCCAACTGACAAAGGCGCTGAAGTCCTCCCAGCCCTCGGAACCCTGCTTCCAGTGATCCTCTAAACCGGCTGGAGTCTCGTATACTTCGGTCACGACGAAGCAGGTGTTATCCGTTGGATGAGATGAGGGGTCCAGAGGGTTCGACAGCTCGGGTCCCTTCACGACGTTGTAACGCAGTAAGGCCAGATTCCCCTCGCGGTGGTGCGTTTTAGCCATCCAGGCGGCGTGGCTCGCGAAGATGCGGTCTCCCTCCCCCACCAGGTCGGAGGAGGCGGTGAAAATGAAGGTGATTTGAGTCTTTCCTTCGTGCGACATTTGTATCTCTTTCTAGGGTGCGTGACCAGCGTTTAGACTAGTTGAAGCTTCGCGCAATTCGGGTCACGTGTCAATCATGCGCTGTGCGCGTAATGGAAACCTGGACACACTGCCATCGCTCCGCTCGGCTCGTGGCCCAAGTGATCGGCGGTGTACCCCGTTGACACCCGCCCCGTCCAGGCGCACAATCGCGGCGGCAGGACGACGTTGGCCAGCGGCGCGGCCTCCTAGCGGCGGAAGATGAGCCGTCGCATGATGACCGTCTCGCTTACGGTGTAGGAGCCCGCGGGGAGTTCGCCGTTACGGCGTGTCGCTAGAGCCTTGGTTTTGGTGGGCAGCCGCAGCGCTCCCTTGGCCAGGGTGTTCAACACCACCTCCGCCGCCACGCCCAGCGCCACCAGCGCCGCGCCGCGGGCCAGGACGGGCGCGGCCTGGCTCCAGACGGTGGGGTAAGCGGGGTGCCGCTTGACCGGCAGACGGGTGTTCCTCATCTCGGCGCCACACCTCCGGCAGTAGCTGTCGGATCGGGACGAATAGTTGCCGCACTTCTCACATCGCATGAGGACCTCCAGCAGAAACGGGCGTTCGCGGCCATTATAGCAACCCCTTCGCCGCTCCCTCAAACGCGCTTATCTGTCGAGCTATATCTTTGCCCGTTCCACGATGCGCTCGATCTCGTCCGTGAGGTCGAAGCCGGCGACCCGGCGGCCCTGGGCGTCCACCACCCGCTTGTCGCGGACGCGCACCCGTCCTTCGGCGAAGGTGCGCAGCGTCTCCACGACCAGGGGCAGTTCTCGCGCCACGCCCTGGCGGCGGATCGTCTGAAAGAGAGCGTTCTCCTCGCCGTCCTCGGTCTTGATCGCAGCCACACCTCGCTTCTCCACCTCCCGCCACATCTCGTCGAAGGCCGACCCGTGGATGGGGTAGGTGCAGTAAGTGACGGGCGGGCCCATGTCCAGCTCCGTCGTCGCCAGGTGCATGCGCACG
>CBDURB010000274.1:0-2835 GCA_965369585.1 uncultured bacterium | reverse complement strand
AGCTCATCGAGGCCGGCCACGCCTACCGCTGCTACTGCACGCCGGAGCGTCTGGCTGAGGTGCGCAAGGACCTGCAGCGCCGCAAGCTGCCACCCAAGTACGACCGTAACTGTCGTGACCTCCCGGGGGCCGAGCGCGAAAAGCTGGAATCCCAGGCGCTTCCTTGCGTCGTCCGCTTCAAGACACCCCTCACCGGCCAGACCGCCTTCAACGACCTCGTCCGGGGCGACATCATGTTCGAAAACGACACCCTGGACGACTTCGTGCTACTGAAGTCGGACGGTTTCCCCGTGTACCACCTCGCCAACATCGTGGACGACAAGCTGATGGAGATCACACACGTCCTTCGCGGCGATGAGTGGCTCTCCAGCACTCCCCGGCACGTCCTCCTCTACCAGGCTTTCGGCTGGGAGCCGCCCATCTTCGCACACCTGCCCATGATCCTGGGCCCCGACAAGGCCAAGCTCTCCAAACGCCACGGCGATACCTCCGTCCTGACCTTCCGCGACCGCGGCTTCCTACCCGAGGCGCTGTTCAACTTCCTCGGCCTTCTCGGCTGGTCCCTGGACGATCACACCGACATCATCGACCGCGAGACGTTCATCCGCCACTTCAGCCTGGACCGCGTGCTGGCCAACCCCGCGGTGTTCAACTTCGATAAGCTGGCCTGGATGAACGGCGTCTACATCCGCGAACTGCCCGAAAAGGAGCTGGCGGAGCGCACAGCGCCCTTCTTGGAGGAGAGCCTGGGCCGGACGATAGATCGTAACCTGCTGCAACCTGTCATCCCTCTTATCCGTGAGCGCGTCAAACTGCTGACTGAGGCCGTGGAGATGGCTGACTTCTTCTTCAGGGAAGGAGAGCTTGAATACGATACAAAGACCCTGCTGGGCAAGAAGCTGGCCGGCGCGCCCGCGGTAGCCGCGACGGCTCTGCAGGCAGTCGTACAGCGTACCAGCGGCCTCGAACACTGGCAGCACGAGGCGCTGGAGGGTGCCATCCGTCCTCAGGCCGAGGAGTTGGGGATGAAAACCGGCGAGCTGTTCGGCCTCATCCGAGTAGCGGTGACCGGCAGGACAGCGGCACCGCCGCTGTTCGAAACGATGGCCGTCCTGGGCCGCGAACGCAGCCTGGAGCGGCTGGAGTCAGCGCTGCGGCGACTTAAAGCGCAGTCACCGGCGTAAAGTAGCGATAGCGAGCGCTTTCTCGGTATAATGAGCGCTCTCTCTGTATAATGAGCGCTCGCTATATAATACTTGCTTTTCCCCTCAAACCTCTTGACTACCACCGTCCATGGCCTACAATACTCATGATTTCAATTACGTGATATGGATGAAATGATTTCGATAACAGGCAACCAGCTTCCAGCCTCGGCCGGCCTATTTCATCCGGTGCTCATCTCGCACCCGCTCGTTTTGGCCTGCCTGCCGGCCGCGGCTGGTTCTAACTTCGGCGTCTTGAAAAAGGGATTGCCGCACCCCAACGGGGCTCACCCTTGCCCCCGAGACGTGAGAGGCCGCCGTGGCTGATCCCACGGCGGCCTCAATACCGACGCCCGGGCCGTCATCGTCCAAAGGGAGGGAGTTAGCTGACGGCCTGGGCGACCCCTTTTTCGTTCGTTAGCGCGCTCTGGCACCTCCGGCTGAGCGTGCCTCTTTCTTGCCTACAGTGACATTTGCTCCGTTGGTGAGACGGCCGGTCTGCATCAGGAGCAGCGATTGGAGAGCACCATCCACGTCGAAGTCGTCCTTCCACAGCAATCTACCCAGGCGCAATCCGTCGAAGATCGCCATGATGAGATCGGCTAGCCCTCTGGGGTCAACCTGCTCCGCGTATACCCCCTCAGATTTCGCTTTCCGGATTAGAGATTCCAGCCACTGGCGCCGCATGGACCGGCTTCCCCGCGTGATCTCAGCCAGCTTCTCATTTCGCAACGTCTCGGCCCAGATCTCCACGTTCAGCCGCGTTATATTATCAAGCTCGGGATTACGTGCTCGCTCGAAGAAGCGCGAAGACAGGGCCTGAATGGCGGAGCGCATGTCCCCGGACGCTTCGGCCGTTGACGTCAGTTCAGCAACCGTGGCCCGCGTCGTATCCTCGATAACGGCGCTTATGATCTCTTCCTTGCTGCCGAAGTAATGATAGAGGCCGCCGGGCGTGATCGCCGCCTCGTGGCAGATCTCATCTGTGGTGGTCTGGTGGAAGCCGTTGCGCAGGAAACAAGCGCGGGCAGCTACGATTATCTCCCGCCTTCGGTTCTCAATCTCCTCCGGCTTCAGCTTCGGCATAATGGCTCCCGCGCGCCATAGCGAGCGCTCGCTATACTATACGCAGGCGCCTACCGTTTGTCAATGCGATATGGCATGCTGCCGAGTGCCGGCCGGCCGACGAATAAGGTTGAGCTTAGTCCTCCGACACCGGTGGTTCCACCGGCGTCCGGCTTAGGATGTTGACGTAGACAGCCTGCAGGGAACCCTCGTCGTCGCGGCTTCCCCAGATGAACACCCGGCTTCCCACCTGCGGCTTTCCAAGCACGACCACCTCATCTGGTATCTCGACACGGAGGAGGCCGATCTGCCAAGCGCCGCTCTCTTCGATTCGCCTGATGGTACCGCGAATAAGCGCCAGCCCGCTGCGACCGGGCGTGAAGGTGGTGACGAGCTTCTCCAGAACGAGATGCTCGTCTATCAGGCGTCCTTCAAGAGTGACAAGGCTACCGACTTCCGGAGTTTCCACCTTGGCAGGGGCGACTACCTCTATGCCGCTGACAGTCCAGCTCTCATCGTCCCCCGCTTCCAGCACCCCTTCAATCCGGACTATGTCCTCGCCCGCGTC
>CBDURB010000273.1:0-2859 GCA_965369585.1 uncultured bacterium | reverse complement strand
CCTGGAGGGCGCGGCGCAACATGGGCACTGCGGCGCCGGAGTAGGCCTCGGTCGTGCGTATCACCGCCTCCTTGTGAGCCAGGGCTGTCCGCGCCATAAGCTCAGCATCATTCAGGCGCTCGGTCAGGGCGAACGCCTCTTGGAGGACTGACACCGCCTGCTCGCCCTGCCCCGCCTTGGTCTGCGCTTCACCTAGAGCGAGCAGTAGCTCGCAGCGCGGGGCGTCTTCGGCCCCCCGAACGTCCAGGGCGCGCAGGGCCATCCGGTACATGCGCCCGGCTTCCTCATGGGCAAAAAGGGCTGCGGCCCGCTCGCCGGCGCGGCGGGCGTAATCGATCGCCTTATCCACGTCGCCCCCCGGCGCCGCGTGGCTAAAGTGGTAGGCGAGTTCCGCCAGATGGGACTCCAGGTTCGCCGCGTACAGCCGTTCCATCGCGTCGCCTATCTGGCGGTGCAAGCGGACGCGGCGGGTAGCGTTGAGCTGCCCGTAGAGGGTACGTCGGAGGACTCTGTGGGCCAGCTCGTAGGTGTTCCCGATGCGCTCCCCCTTGCGCTCGCGGACCACCTGGACGCTGAGGGCCTCGTCCAGGAGATCAAGCAGACGGTTCTCGTCCTCGCCGCTCACCTCCCGTAACAGCTCAAAGCTGAAGCCGGCGGGCATCGCCGAGGCGAGGGTGAGGATGCCGCGACACTCCTCGCTGAGGCGCGAGAGGCGGCGTCGGCCAATGTCCCGTATCCCCTCAGGGATGTCCAGCTGCGGGACAACGCCTGTGCTGCTGACCCATTGACCCTCCTCAAGGGCGAGCTTGCCCTCCTCCACCAGATGCTTGAGCAGCTCCTCCACGAACAGAGGGTTACCTTCCGTCTCCCTGTAGATTGCCCGCATGAACTCTTCCGGCACCTTCTGTTCGCCCAGCGCCGACATCAGCCCGAGCACGTCCTCCGCCGGCAGGCCCCGCACGACAACTCGCTGGAAGAACTGCTCGCGGCGAAGGGTGGCTAGCGCCCCTGAGAAAGGGTCGCTGTCTTCGACCTCGACGTCGGAGTAGCAGCCGAGGATCATGATCCGGTCGGCAGCGATTCCCCTCGCCAGGTGTTGGAGCAGGAGCAGCGATGGCCCGTCGGCCCATTGCAGGTCGTCCAGAAACAGAATAATCGGGTTGGCCCTGGCCGCGTTGCGCAGGAAGCTGGCTATGTGCTCGAACACGCGCAGGCGATCGGCCTCGTCCTCCATCGGCGGCGCTTCAGGGATTTCGGGTAACCGCTGGCGGATTTCGGAGACGAACCTGGCCACCTCCGGCGCCCCGTCCCCTAGCTCCTCACGCAGCTCGGCCTCAGACTGGGACTGGACGTGTTGCCGGAGCGCCTGGACGAAGGGTAGATACGGTATGCTGGCCTCAGACTCGTAGCAGCGTCCGCTGAGGACCTCGGCGCCCCGCAGGCCGGCGTACACGCCGAATTCCCGGGCCAGCCTGGTCTTGCCGATGCCCGGCTCCCCCGCCAGCATGACTATCGAGCCCCGTCCGGAAAGAGCGCTCTCCAGCGCTCCCTTGAGCTGGGACATCTCTTCACGGCGGCCGACGAACCGGCCCCAGGGCACGCGCTGTAGGGCCGCCACGCGTGACGCGACTAAAGGCTGCTCCCCCGAGGCGATCTGGCTGGCGGTTTCCTTGATGCGACGAAGCTCCGTTGCCACCTCGGCAGCAGAGGCCGGACGCTCCTCGGGGGCCTTGGCCAGGAGGCGCATGATAAGCGATTCCAGTGAACGCGGCACCTCTGAGTTATGGTAGGAGGGCGCCACCGGCGGTGTGTTGATGTGCTGTGATATCACTGACACGGTGTCCTCACCCGTGAACGGAGGTCCGCCCGTGAGCGTCTCGTACAGGATGCAGCCCACTGCGTAGAGGTCGCTGCGGTCATCGGCCTGCCTGCCTAACGCTTGCTCCGGCGGCATGTAACCGACAGTGCCCACCATCATGCCGGATATGGTCAGCCGGGAGCGGTCCAATGCGATTGCTAGGCCGAAGTCGCCGATCTTCGCGGTGCCGTCCTCGGTGAGCCAGATGTTGCCCGGCTTCAAGTCCCGGTGGACGATCCCTCGAGAGTGGGCATGTTGTAGGCCATCGCAGACTTCGATGGCTAGCCGGATCGCGTCCTGGATCGGCAGCTGTCGGTCGGGCGCCTGCTGGATGAGCCCATCCAGGTCGCCACCCCCCATGAACTGTGACACGATGAGTGGTTCGCCGTGCTCCTCGGCGATGTCGAATACGGTGACGATGTGGGGGTGATCGCCCAGCCTTCCCATCGCCTGCGCCTCTCGACGCACGCGGGACCGCCCTGCCTCGTCCAGCCCCTCAGTCTTGATGACGGCGATCGCCACTTCTCGGTCGAGACGGGCGTCATGGGCCAGGTAGACTTTCTTGCGGCCGCCCTCGCCCAGGAAGCGCTTGACCTGGTAGCGGTCGCCGGCGAAGGAGGTGGGAGCGGATGTTGAAGCCGCGGTCTTGAAAGGTGGTGCTGTGGAGGAAGGCGTTGCGGCTTGTTCAAGGGGAGCGCCACACCCACCACAAAACCGCTCGCCCGGGTCGCTCTGGGTGCCGCAGGCGGCGCAGGCTATCGCCAGCTCAGCGCCGCACTGGCCGCAGAACCTTCGGTCCGGTCTATTTTCGTGGTTGCACGATGGACAAACTGCCATGGCCCGCCCTCATCATCGGAAGAGGATAAGCCTATAGTCTGCTAACGTGGCTTGCGTGTCAATCAGGATTCGATCGCGCTGCGGGACAGGCCCGCCAGGGCCGCCGCCGACCCGTGTATCTGATTGTAAGATCACGGCGCGGCGGGGTCAGCGGCGCCGGTCGC
>CBDURB010000272.1:0-2862 GCA_965369585.1 uncultured bacterium | reverse complement strand
CGAGGACAACTTCACAGGTGGCTTCGGCGCAGAGGTTGCTGCTATTATTGCCCAGGAGGCGTTCGAGTTCCTGGACGGCCCCGTGACCCGCGTCGCTTCGCCGGATGTCCCCATCTCGCCTTACGCCGCCGTCCTCGAGGAGTACCTGCTCCCCAACCCGGAGAAGATAGCGAAAGCGATAAGAGACCTCGCCGCCTATTAGGGAGGGCGCTCATGACCACCACCCTGACGATGCCCGAAGTGGGCGAGACCGTCACGGAGGGCACCATCGAGCGGTGGCTCAAGAAGCCCGGCGACCACGTAGACAAGTACGAACCGATCGTCGAGATCAACACCGACAAGGTCGACGTGGAGATCCCATCTCCCGTCACGGGCACGGTGACTGAGCTCCTCGTCGAAGAAGGCGCGGTCGTCGAGGTCGGCGCGCCGCTGGCCATCATCGAGGAAGTCGCCGGCGAGACCCCGGCTGAGACGCCGTCGCCCGCCCCGAAACAGGAGGCCGCGAAGCCTAAGGCTGAGGCGCCGCCTCGTGAGCGGGCCCCGGCCAAGCGCGGCGGGCCCGCCTCTAGGCGGGCCACTCCCCGCGTGCGCAAGCTGGCTGAGGAGCTGGGCGTGGACCTGGCACAGGTGCAGGGCAGCGGCTCCGGTGGCCGGATCATAGAGGACGATGTCCGCGCCTTCGCGGGGGGGCGAGAGAAGCCGCCCGCGGGCGTGGCCCCGGCCGGGCCGGTGGAGCAGGAGGAGGAGACGCTACCCCTCACCGCCATCCGTCGCACTATCGCCCAACGCATGGCAGCCTCAAAGTTCAGCGCCCCCCACGCCTGGCTCGTGATGGAGGCCGATGTCACCGGCCTCGTCCGCCTGCGTGAGGCGCAGAGAGAGGCGTTCCGCGAACGCGAGGGGGTGGACCTAACCTACCTTCCGTTCGTCGTGGCCGCCGCCGCCCAGGGGCTGCGCGAGAGCCCGGCCCTCAACGCCTCCTGGGCGGAGGAGAAGATCGTCCTCAAGAAGCGTATCCACATCGGCATCGCCGTCGCCGCCGACCAGGGTCTCCTCGTCCCCGTCGTTCACGACGCCGACCGCCTGAGCGTAGCCGGCTTGGCCCGCGCCGTACACGACGTCTCCCAGCGGGCCCGCGATGGCAAGCTGCGACTGCAGGACGTGCAAGGCGGCACGTTCACCGTGGACAACACCGGCTCGTTCGGTTCCGTCATCAGCATGCCCATCATCAACCTGGGCCAGGCCGCTATCCTCGCCCTGGAGGCCATCACCAAGCGGCCCGTCGTCCTGGAGAACGACGCCATCGCCGTTCGCTCCATGGTCAACCTCTGCCTCTCCTTCGACCACCGCATCTTGGACGGCGCCCAGGCGGGCGAATTCCTTCGCTCCGTCGTCCAGCGATTGGAGGGCTACGGCCCGGACTCACCCCTGGAATGAGCGAGCGCCATCCGCCCTGCACGGCTCGCTGGCTGGGCCGGGTCGACTACGAGGAGGCCTGGGCGCTGCAACGCGAGCTGGCGGTCCGCCGCGCCACGGGCGAGATCGAGGACACGCTCCTCCTGCTGGAGCACCCGCCTGTCTACACCACCGGCCGCCGTACGCACGGCGACCGTCTCCTCGTCCCCGGCGAGGCGCTTGGCGCGCCCCTGCTGGAGGTAGACCGCGGCGGCGACATCACCTTCCACGGCCCCGGCCAGCTTATCGCCTACCCGATCATCGGCCTGGGCGCCCGTCCCCGTGGCGTTCAGGCCTACGTTCGCGGCCTGGAGGAGACGATTATCCGCACCCTCGCCGGCTACGGCATCGAGGCCGAAAGGGATGATCAGCTCACGGGCGTCTGGATCGGCCGCGACAAGGTCGCCGCCATCGGCGTGCGGGTGAGCCGGCCCGGTGGAGCGGCGGGAGGCTGGGTGAGCAGCCACGGCCTCGCCCTCAACGTCAGCGTCGACTTAGCGTGGTTCGAGCGCATCGTGCCCTGCGGCATCGCCGATCGCGGCGTCACCTCCATGGAGAAGGTGCTGGGGCGTTCGCTACCGCTGACGCAGGTGGCTGAGCGTCTGGCTTGCCAGTTCGCCGCCGTCTTCGGCCGCGATGTCACTCCCCTGGCGCAGGCACTCCCCTCGCGGATGCCCGGTTCCCCCTCCGTTCGTCAGCCGATAGAATAGAAGATAGCTGAACGCTAGTCGTCGCCCCAACCCCTCAAAACACACCAGGTTCACAGGAGCTGCCTCATGACGGTTGAACACACGCGTGCGGGGGAGGAAGTCACGGCCCCCTCCGTCAATGCTCCCATCATCCAGGCGACGGATGTGGTCAAGACCTACGACACCGGTAAGGTGAAGGTCCACGCCCTCCGCGGCGTCAGCCTCGCTGTTGACCGGGGCGAGATGGTCGCCATCATGGGCCCCTCCGGCTGTGGCAAGACCACCCTCCTCAACTGTCTCAGCGGCCTGGACGTCATCGATTCGGGGCGCATCCTTGTAGACGGCGCCGATGTCAATACTCTATCGGACAACCAGAAGACGGAGTATCGCGCCCGCCATATGGGCTTCGTCTTCCAGTTCTACAACCTGCTGCCGGTGCTCTCCGCTATCGAAAACGTGGAGCTGCCCCTGCTGGTCTCCGGCACCTCCGCCCGCGAGGCCCACGAGAAGGCCCTCGCCGCCCTCGATACCGTCCACTTACGCGATTGGGCCTCCCACAAGCCGGGCGAGCTCTCCGGCGGCCAGCGGCAGCGCGTGACCATCGCCCGCGCGTTGGTCAACGACCCGGCAATCGTCTGGGGCGACGAGCCCACAGGCGACCTGGACAGCACCAACGCCAACGAGATCATGGACCTCCTCTGCGACCTCAACGAGAAGC
>CBDURB010000271.1:0-2864 GCA_965369585.1 uncultured bacterium | reverse complement strand
GACATCATCGAGCACGGCGTCACTGGCTGGCTGGCCGAGCCCGGCGACTACGAGGGGCTCCTCGAGGGGCTGCACTATTGCCTGAAGAATCACGAGCGAATGGGCCGCGAGGCTCGCGCCGTGGTGGAGGCGCGCTATCAGTGGAAGGATGTTATCGGGGCCTACGTCGACCTCTATGACGAGGTGGTGGCGCGGCATCGGCGGCCGGGCCCGAAGGTCTCGGTCATCTTGACGGCCTACAACTTGGCCCGATACCTCCCCGAGGCGCTGGATTCGGTGGCCGCCCAGACGATGGGCGACTGGGAGTGCATCATCGTGGACGACGCCTCCCCCGACGACTGCGGCGAGATAGCCGACAGTTATGCCGCCGGCGACGATAGGTTCCGGGTCATCCACAACGCCGAGAACCAATACCTCGCGGGCGCTCTGAATACCGGTATCGCTGCCGCCCGTGGCCGCTACATCGTCCCGCTGGACGCCGACAACAAGATCACGCCGCAGACGCTCGCCCTGCTGTCGGACGCACTGGACAATGATCGCTCCACCCACATCGCCTATGGAGATGTCCTATTCGTCGACAGCGGTGGAGAGACCCCGATAGTCTACGAGAACGGGCCGAACCCCGGACATAGCGGCTGGCCGCCTGAGTTCCGGGGCGAGTGGCAGCTACAGCGCCGCGCTGGCGACGGGCGCCCCGCGAACCTGGTGCCCTCCACCGCCATGTACCGCCGCGAGGTGTGGGAACACACCGGCGGTTATCGCAGGCGCTACCGCACCGCCGAGGACGCAGACTTTTGGTCTAGGGCTACTAGCTACGGATTTAGGGCGCGGATGGTCACTCGGGCCGATACCCTGATCTACCGCAACCTCGAGGGTTCGATGAGCAGGGCCGAGCCCGTCCAGGACTGGACCCGATGGCTGCCGTGGTCGCAGGGCACGAGCCTGCCGCCGGCGGCCGTGATCTCGTCGAAGCAACCCCCGGTGCCATCGTTCGACCCGCCCGAGATCGCCGTCGTCATCCCTGTGGGGCCGGATCACCGCGATCTCGTGGTGGATGCCCTGGACAGCGTCGACGCGCAGGTGTTCAGGCAGTGGGAGTGCATCGTGGTCAACGACTCCGGGTCCCCGCTGCGATGGACCCCGTCGTGGGCCATCGTCATCGAGACCCACAAGGCGTTCGACGAGCCCGTAGGGGTGGCAAAGGCCAGGAACATCGGCATCGCCGCCAGCACGGCACCTCTGTTCGTGCCTCTGGACGCCGATGACACCCTGGAGCCCGATGCACTGGGCGATATGCTCAAGGTCTACCGTCAGTTCGGCGGCTACGTCTACAGCGCTTGGTACGAGCGCTGGGAGGGCAAGGAGATCAAGGTCTGGGAGCCTCCGGAATACGATGCCGAGCTGCTACTCCAGCAGGGGTGCATTCACGCCGTCACAGGCCTGTTCGCCCGCAACGATTGGGAGCGCCTGGGGGGCTATCACGAGACGCTGCCCGCCTGGGAGGACTGGGACTTCCAACTGAAGCTGGCGAACGCCGGAGTCTGCGGCACGAAAGTGCCCTGGCCGCTGTTCACCTACCGGAAGGACACGGGGAGCCGTTGCCAGGAGAACTACGATCAGTTCGATGCGGAGAAGTTCGCCGTATTCGCCAACTGGCTCCCTTACTTCAAGAGAGAGGAGACGCTCATGAGCGGCTGTGAAGGCTGTGGCGGCGGCGGGGGCAGGGTGCCTCTGCCGGCGCGGAGTGTAGAGGCGGGCCAGTCGGCGCCGCCCGACGATGTCAACGCCTACGTCGTGGTGGAGTACATCGGCAGGAAGAACGGGACGATGGGCTTCCGCGGACCCAGCGGCCAGAGTTACCGCTTCGGGGCGACGGAGACCGAGAAGCGGAAATACGTCTTGCGGGATGATGCCGACTTCTTCGAGGCGATGGTGGACTTCCGCATCCTGCAGACGGAGGCGCCGGTGCCGACATGATCGAGCAACTGTTGGAGGAAGACTCGCATGAATGATGATCGGCCAGAATGGGACAACCAGCCTAGTCGGTGTTTCCTTTGTATGAAGGAACGGGACGCTGAAGGACGATGTGACTGTCCGCCACCACCATCTGTCGAAGACCAGTTGATGGCGATGATAACCGTGTCTAACGACGAGGAGTCAGGGTGATCGAGCAGATGCTACTCATCGGCCTGGCGGCCTGGCGGCTCACGGCCCTCGTCTCCTACGAGCGGGGGCCGTTCGATATCTGCCTGTGGGCTCGGGAGGTATTCGGTTTCGATCATAACGACAAGGGCGAGCCGGTGGCTTGGCCGTCGAACGTGGTGACGGAAGGCATAGCCTGCCCCTGGTGCCTGGGGCTGTGGATGGTGCCACCGGTGTACGGCCTGTGGTGCCTGGAGCCGGTTCTGGTGGTGCTGCTGGCCGCTGGTGCCGTCCTAGTAGCGGTAGAGAGGTGGAACCATGCCTAAATGCTGGCGGCTTCTAGGAACGGTGCTAGCTGCCCTGCTGATCTCTGCGGCATTCCCATTCGTATTGCACAGCGATATATGGGGGCACATCGGCGGCGGCATGTACCTTCTCGGGTTCATTGTGATGCTTGCGGCAAACCACCTAGGAGTGGCCGATGGCACGCGCTGAGACGATAACCAAGCTGCCCCTCGACCGCTGGGCGAAGATCATCGGCATCCATCCCATGCACTTCAACGGCGTCTTCGACCCCAACCGCCCGACGACTCCCTGCGAGCAGCCCTGGATGCAGTGGCCCTGGCAGGCCGCCGACCGTGTGGGCCGCGAGGAGGTGGCGCAGGCCATCGCCGACGCCGAGGCGGACATCGAGCGCTATCTGGGCTACCGCCTGCTGCCCG
>CBDURB010000270.1:0-2883 GCA_965369585.1 uncultured bacterium | reverse complement strand
CTGCCGCTAGAGGCGAGCAGGTTCTGGACTTGAGCTGGATGCGCGTCCCCACTGAGTGGGGCATTCGCGCTCGCCCCGGCAAGAAGGGGCTCACCGTCGGCGCCCTCAACGTCGGCAGCTACGGTGATGTCCCCGACAGGTGGCCCTACCAGACGGAGATGCCGCGCGGCGCCCATCCCATCCCCGGCATCGCCGCGATGGGATACTCCATCTACGAGAAGGCGGAGCTCTGGGCCGATAACGCCGCTGACCTCTACGAAGAGGCGGTCCAGCGCCGCTGGCGACCCGCCACCGACATCCCCTGGAACAGCATGGAGCCCCTGCCCGACGAGATCGAGCGGGCGATGTGCCAGCTCTGCACTTACTTCTGCGAGAAGGGGCTCCTGGCCGGCGACATCGTCGGCAAGTGGCTACCAGAGATGTCCTACGGCTATCACGAAGTCAAGCTCTACCTCTCCACCGCGGAGTTCGACGCCGCCCGCCAGTTTGAGGTCTTCCGTAAGCGCGCCCTCTCCAACGGCGGTGGCATGGGCGTCCAGAGCCCCGGTTACTTCCACCGCGCCATCATAGACACTCGCGTCTGGACTGAGGCCTCCGTTGTCCTCCACGTCCTCTCCAACAGCTTCCTCATCGGCATGTACCAGGTCGGCGAGTACGTCGCTCACAACGAGGCCGAGTCGCTGATCTTCCGCCTCTGCATGCAGGACGTCTCCCGTCAGATGGCTTACGGCGTCCAGCATCTCAAGCAGTTCCTCCTGCGCAAGCTGGATAAGCGCGCGGAGGTACACGCCTACCTCAACAAGGCCGAGGCGGTCATGACCTACGAAGAGGAGCAGGACACGCCCCTGCGGGAGGCGCTCATCATCCTCCTCGGCGGCGGCGTCTCCAAGGAGCAGGTATTGGACGGCGTCCGCAAGCTGGAGTACTTCAAGCGGCGCTGGGTGAGAGACTACGTGGCTCGGCTGGCCGCCGCCGGATTGCCGGAGCGCCGCGAGCGGCTGCACCCGCTGCTGAAGAAGTACCTTGAGGAGCCCACCGTTGCCCAGGCGGCGGCCTAGGGCAGGGTATACTTGTAATAGAAGGAGTTCATGATGACCCAGGAGACGAAAGTAAAGGCCACCTTCCCCTCCATCGAATGGTTCAACGCCCTGCGCGACATCATCAATGACGACGACGCGTACAAGCATATCGGCACCTGTGATGCCGCCGTCGGCGTCAAACTGCCTGACGCCAAGAAGTATTTCCTTATCACCTTCGAGGCGTTCGAGGTTCTGGAGGCCAAGGAGGTCTCCGAGACCGAGGCTGAAGACTCCGACTTCTGGCTGGAGATGCCCGATGATCGCTGGCAGGAGATGATCAAGAACATCGGGGAGAACGGCAAGGCTGACCTCCACCACACCCTCAACACCATCGATCTTGAGGACGCGGAGGGCTTCGCCCGCTCCAACGACGGCTACCGGCGCGACGCCTTCTATCGCTTCAACCAGTCCTTCCAGCACTTCTTCGACTCCTCGGCAAAGATCGATACGAAGTTCGCCTGACCCCTGTCTGCACGCCGGCAGGGGAGGCGACGCAGTGTCCCCGAAAGGAGGTCTGCTGTGCCCCTACTTCAGGCCCAGGAGATTACCTACCCTGACGTCCAGCGGTTGAACAGGGACCGCTCCATAGCATTTCTCTCCGCTAGCGCCCTTGAGGTTCATGGCCCGCACCTGCCGCTGGGTATGGACATGTTCATGGCCCGCTGGATGGCTGAGGAGACCGCTCGGCGCTTTGCGGAGGCCCATCCTGACTGGACGGTCGTCCTCTACCCACACATCCCCCTGGGGACCGATGAGCTACCCCTACCGGGTTCCGTTGATGGCACCCAGCAGACCGTCTACCGTGCCCTCCTGGAGCACGGTGCCTCCCTGGCCCAGGCTGGCTTCGGCTACGCCGTCGTCACCAACGGACACGGCGGCCCCCGTCACGCCGCCGCCCTGGAGGCCGCCTGCCGCAGCGTCAGCCGCCGTCACGGCATCCAGATGCTCTCTCCCTCCATCGCGGTGCTCTACGGCATCGTGACCGGCGGCCGGCACGACCAACTGGAATCGAACCTGGGCCGTCCGCTGACCGAAAGGGAGCGGCAGGGTCTGCTCCACGGCGAGCACGCGGGCACGATGGAGACGTCCTTCGCCCTGGCGGAGCGCCCGCGGCAGGTGGACGGGACGTACCGCGAGCTGGGGCAGATGAGCCCGCCTGCCTTCAAGCCGCTGGCCTTCGCCGGTAAGGTGGTAGCGCCTCTGTTCGGACGACGGTCGGAGCGGTTTCAGGAGGTGTCCAGCAGCCTGGCCGGTGGCGTCGGCTGGCTGCTGAACGCCCGCTACGGCTACGGCGGCGAGCCCGTCACCTACCAGGGCGACCCCTCAGCCGCCTCCGCCGAGCTGGGCCACGCCATCCGCGAGACGATGGTGCAGGGCTGCCTGGAGTATGCGGAGCAGGTGGTTGCGGGGGAGCTGTCCGCCGAAGAGGTGCGCTCCATCGCCTCCGACGCGGTCATTATCCAGCCGGGCTTCTGGCAGCGGCTGGGCCTCATTTCAGCGGTGGCGCTGGGCGCCGCCGGTCTGGTCTGGGCGCTTAGAAGGGGGTAGGCTACCGCAGCTCCAGCCGTGGCGATAGGCGAGACTCCAGCTCCGCCGCCACTGCCCCCGCCATCGCGGCGCCGCCGCGCGCCAGCAGCCGCTCCAGCAGCGGCCGGCGCGGCCGGACGTACTGGAGGCGCCGTGGTATCCGGCCCAGCTCGCTGGCCATATCCAGCGCCGTCTCCCAGTCCCCAAGCTCGTCGATGAGCCCCATCTCCTTCGCCTTCGGCGCCGAGAACATCTCTCCCGTGGCATATCCCCGCAC
>CBDURB010000269.1:0-2891 GCA_965369585.1 uncultured bacterium | reverse complement strand
TCCCAGGCGCTCTTATCGATGCGGGCGCCGAGCCCCTCAGGCAGGACACGGGGAACGTTGCCGGGGATGCCGCCGCCGGTGATGTGGGCGATGCCCCGTAGGGGCGCTTCGCGAAGCGCCCCTACAAGCGGCTTCAGGTCGCGGTAGTAGCAGCGGTGGGGCGCCAGCAGCGCCTCCCCCAGGCTGACGTCCAGGCCGGGGTAGGTGCGGTTCAGCCGCTCGCTCTCCTCCTCAACGTCACCGCCGAGGCCCGCGTCGAACAGCTTGCGCACCAGCGAGTAGCCGCTCGTGTGCACCCCGTCCGAGGGCAGCCCCAGGAGGACGTCACCCTCCCTGATGCGCGAGCCGTCGATCACGGCCTCCCTCTCCACCACGCCCAGGACGAACCCCACAAGGTCGAAATCGCCCGTAGCGTAGAGGCCGGGCATGTCGGCCGTCTCACCGCCCAGGAGAGCGCAACCGGCCTCGCGACAGGCCGCGGCCACGCCGCTAACCAGCGCCAGCTTCGCCTCATCCGTCACGCCGCTGCCGCCGATGTAGTCCAGGAAGAACAGCGGCTCCGCGCCGGCGGTGAGGATATCGTTCACGCAGTGGTTCACCAGGTCGTGGCCCAGCCCCTCGTAGCGCCCCAGCACAGCGGCCAGCTTCACCTTGGTGCCGACGCTGTCGGTGCTGGCCACGAGGACGGGATCGCGGTAAGCGCCGAGGCGGAACAGGCCGCTGAACGGACCGACATCGGCGATGACCTCAGGACGCCGGGTGCCGCGAGCGAGGTCAGCGAAGCGGGAGATCAGCCGCTCGGCGGCGGCGATATCGACGCCGGCAGCGGCGTACGCGTCATGGGACTGATTTTCTTGGCTCATCCGGTTGTATCGGAGGCCCTCCGGCCTCCTGCAGCACATGGAAAGCTTAAGCCTTCCGCTACAGGTTTGACTAGTGGCGGTCTCGCTCCCAGGTCCAGGCGGCGCCGACGGGCTCCCGCTTGCCACCGCGGCCCACCCGTTCGAACACCAGCTTGTCCATCTGGAGCTGCACCGGCATCGGATATTCGCCGGTGAAGCAGGCGGTACAGAAAGAGTCGCGCGGCTGCTCGACGGCGCGCATCAGCCCTTCGATGCTCAGATAGCTCAAGGAATCGGCGCCGATATGCTGGCGGATATCCTCCACGCTCTTGTCGGACGCGATCAGCTCCCACTGGGAAGCCATATCGATGCCGAAGTGGCAGGGGTGCTGGATCGGCGGCGCGCAGATACGCATGTGCACCTCTGCGGCGCCCGCCTTGCGCAGCATCTCCACCACCCTGGGCGTCGTGGTGCCGCGCACGATGGAGTCGTCCACCACCACCAGCCGCTTGCCGGCGATCACCTGCTTCATAGGGTTGAATTTCAGGTAGACGCCCTGGTCGCGCAGGCGCTGGTCGGGCTGGATGAAGGTGCGTCCCACGTAGCGGTTCTTGACCAGCCCCTCGCCGTAGGGGATGCCCGACTCGTGGGCGTAGCCGATGGCGGCCGCGATGGCGGAGTCCGGCACGCCGATCACCATATCGGCCTCGACCGGGGATTGACGGGCCAGCTCCCGGCCCATCCCCATGCGTGCCGGGTAGAGGAGCTTATCCCGGATCACGCTGTCCGGCCGCGCGAAGTAGATGTACTCGAACACGCAGAGAGCGGAACGCTGCGCCTCCACCGCCTGGAAAGAGCTGACGCCGCTGCGGTCGATGACGACGGCCTCGCCGGGGGCGATCTCGCGCTCGAACTCCGCGCCCAGGTGGTCCAGGGCACAGGTCTCGGAGGCGATCACCCAGCCGGTGCCGTTTAGCCTGCCCAGGCACAGCGGGCGCACACCGTAGGGATCGCGCATAGCGATAAGCTCGCGGGGGGTGACGGCCACGAGGCAGTAGGCCCCCTGGATCGACCTCATGACGTTTGTGATCCGTTCCGGCCAGCCGGCGCCGGGGGCGGAGGCCAGCATCTGGGCGATGACCTCCGTATCCGTGGACGAGTTGAACTCGTAGCCGTGATCCTCCAGGTCGTCTCGGAGGAGTTGGGCGTTGATCAGGTTGCCGTTATGTCCCAGCGCCAGCGGCCCGTGCTCACCCTCCACATACACCGGCTGGGCGTTCTCGACACGCGTAGAGCCGGTGGTGGAGTAGCGGGTATGGCCGATGGCGACGAATCCGGGGAGGAAGGGCAGGTCGTTCTCGTCGAACACCTGCGATACCAGCCCCATGCCGGTGCGCATGTGGATGCCGCGTCCGTCGCCTGTGGCGATGCCCGCGCTCTCCTGGCCGCGGTGCTGGAGGGCGTAGATGCCGTAGAAGGTGATTCGTGCTACGTCTTCGTCCGGCGCAAACACGCCGAACACGCCGCACTTCTCTCGCCAGTTAGGATGCACGAAGTTCCCTGCCCAGCGGAAGACAGGTCAAAATGTACTCCAAACAGTAATGTGTCTGCACTGAAAAGCTGATAAGCTTTCGCCTCTGTCCAGCGAACGAATTGTAGCATGGGGAACAAGCGCGGGCAAGAGGGGACCTCCGGCCTGGAACCTTTGCCCGCCCCGCTCCGTCATACAAATGAGCAGCGATGAAGACGTTCACCATCTTCCTTCTCTTGGCCGCCGTAGCCGTTCTCTGGCTGGCCTGCCGTGACCAGCAGGCTCCGCCCCTCACCTCCGGTATCGGAGGCCAGGTGCTAATCGGGCCCACCTGCCCCGTGCTGCGAGAGGGCACTCCCTGCCCCGACCAGCCCTATCAGGCCACTATCGCCGTCTGGAACGCCGAACGCACGGAGAAGGTGCATACCTTCACCACCGACGAGGGAGGCCGCTCGTCGGCCCTGGGATTCGCCAACGGACGCCGCCATCTGCGGGGCTAGTTGGCCCCTTGTCGGCGC
>CBDURB010000268.1:0-2910 GCA_965369585.1 uncultured bacterium | reverse complement strand
CATGTCAACCCTGTTCACCGATCCGCTGGGACGTTTCCTGCTCGCCGTGGCGATAGTGCTGGACATCGTCGGCATCCTGATAATCAAGCGCATCGTCTCAGTGGACATCTAGGAGGTGGAGTGATGGCACTAGCAACGATAGCAGCACTGACCGCGTTCCTGGGTGTACTCATGATCATTATGTCCCTGGCCAGCCGGCGGCGGGATAACCCGCTGAGCGCACGCGTCCGGAACCTGGCCGCCTACATGCCGGAGGACGAGACCGCCGATCTGACGCGCCCATTCGCGCAGCGCATCGTATGGCCGATCTTCGAGGGCATCGCGAACGCTTTCGCAAAGCTGCTGCCCTCCACATTCGTCGACCGCGTCCGGTACCTGCTGACCCTGGCGGGGAATCCGTTCTCTCTAAGCGGCTTCCTCTTCCTCATGGCCGTCACGGGCTTAGCCGTCCCCGGAATGTTCTTGGCCCTGATGCTACTTGCGGGCGTCAATATGGGCGCAATCCAGATACTGGGCTTGCTCGCCCTCATCGCCGCGGGGCTTTACGCCCCTTATTTCTGGCTGTCGAAGCGCGTAGGCCGAAGGCAGAATGAGATTCTCAAGAGCCTGCCTAACGCCCTGGACCTGATCACGACCTGCGTGGAGGCCGGCCTGGGCCTGGACTCCGCCTTCGCCAAGGTGGCGGAGCGTCTGCCGGGCCCCTTCGGCGACGAACTGGCCCACGCCCTGCGGGACATGGCGCTGGGCCTCAGCCGCCGTGACGCCCTTCGCGAAATTGGCGAGAGAACCGGCGTACCGGACGTCATGACCTTCATGAGCTCCATCATCCACGCCGAAACGACTGGCTCATCCATCGGCGATGTCCTCAGGGTCCAGGCAGACCAGATGCGCACTCGCCGCCGCCAGCGGGTGGAACAGATTGCGCAGAAGATACCCATCTGGATGACCTTCCCTCTGGTCCTATTCCTGCTCCCGTCCCTATTCATAGCCATCCTGGGACCGGCGGCGATCCAGATACTGGACAACCTGGGCGGATAAACTTAACACTTCCCTTACTGCCTGCCGCGAGAGCCGGGCCTGAGTAAAATCGGGGCCGGCTCTCGTCTTTTGCTCTCCCCGCTGGCCTGACGATATACTGAAGGGCGACGCCCCGCGACCTAATGAGGAGGCACCCTATATGGCAGTAAAGATAGGCATCAACGGATTCGGCCGCATCGGCCGCCAGGTGTTCAAGGCGATCCACGACTTCCACCCGGACACGCTCCAGGTAGTAGCCGTCAACGACCTGACCGACCCCCAGACAAACGCCCACCTGCTGAAATACGACAGCAACTACGGCCCCTTCCCCGGCGACATCAGCGCCAGCGACGGCGCCATCACGGTTGACGGCCAGTCCATCAAAGTCCTGGCCCAACGCGACCCTGCCCAGATCCCCTGGAAGGACCTCGGCATAGAGATAGTCATAGAGTCCACCGGCCTGTTCACCGCCGCCGAGAAGGCCCGCGCCCACATCGACGGCGGCGGCGCTAAAAAGGTGATCATCAGCGCTCCCGCCAAGGGTGAGGACTTCACCGTCGTCCTGGGTGTCAACGAAGCGATGTACAACCCGGCCAACCACAACGTCATCTCCAACGCGTCCTGCACTACCAACTGCATCGCTCCCGTGGTCAAGGTGCTGCACGACTCGTTCGGCATAAACAAGGGATTCATGACCACCGTTCACGCCTACACCAACGACCAGGTGATCCTGGACACCGTGCACAAAGACCTGCGCCGGGCCCGCTCCGCCGCGCTCAACATCATCCCCACCACCACCGGCGCCGCCCGCGCCGTCACCATCGTGATACCAGAGCTCAAAGGCCGCATGGACGGCATGGCCTTCCGCGTGCCCACCCCTACCGTCTCCGTCTGCGACTTCGTGGCTACCCTGGAGAAGCCCACCACCGTCGAGGCGGTCAACGAGGCGTTCCGCGACGCGGCCTCGGAATCGCTGCGGGGCATCCTGGAGTACTGCGACCAGCCCCTTGTCTCCTCCGACTTCAAGGGCAACCCCGCCAGCTCCATCTTCGATTCCCTCAGCACTATGGTGCTGGACGGCAACCTTGTGAAGACCATCTCCTGGTACGACAACGAGTGGGGCTACGCCTGCCGCACGGGCGACCTGTGCGCTTTCCTGGCCAGCAAGGGCCTATGAACAAACTGACCCTCACCGGTAAGATTACAGCCGTTCCGGCCTTCCTGGCGGCGTTGGCCGTCATAGCCGCAGCCTGCTCGGGCGGCGGTGGCGACGGAGGCGATTCGGACGCCATCACCGAGGTGTCGCCTGTGATCGTCAACTCAGAGCTGGCCGTGGGCGAGAACCGCTTCATGATCGGCCTCCTCAGCTCGGAGAACGAGGAGATCGTCGGCGCTGCCGTCTCCTTCCGCTTCTTCAAGCTGGATGGCGACCAGCAAGAGCTGCGAGAAGAGGCTCAGGCCACCGCGATAACCCTGGAGAAGACCTACACCCACACCCATGAGGACGGGACGGTTGAGACGCACGAGGCAGGCGAGAGCGGAGTCTACGTGGCCGTGGTCCGGTTCGATGAGCCCGGCCAGTGGGGAGTGGAGGTGACGGTCACCGTCGCCGATGTGACCTACGATCCCGCCACCGCTGGATTCGAGGTTCTTGAGGAGAGCGCGTCCGTAGCCATGGGCGCAGCGGCGCCCCTCAGCGAGACGCTAACCCTGGACGACGTGGAAGACGTGGCAGAGATCGACACCTCAAACCCTCCCATCCCTGAGATGCATACGATGACCATCGCCGAGGCGGTAACGTCCGGCAGACCGTCCGTCATCATATTCGCCACGCCCGCCTTCTGCCTGAGCCGTATCTGCGGTCCCACCAAGGATGTCGTCGATGACCTGTTC
>CBDURB010000267.1:0-2955 GCA_965369585.1 uncultured bacterium | reverse complement strand
AGCCGTATTCGTCTTGACCGGCTAACCACACCCAACGCGATCACTGCCATCCGCGTCGCTCTTGGGATAAGGAACCGCCCGCGCACATGCGCGGGCGGTTCCTACGAGGTCGGGAATAGAAGGCGTTCCACCAGGTCTATCGCAGAACTAGGGCGGAATTCGTCGCGTACCTCGGAAACTTCGTATGCAAGCGTAAAGGAAAGTGCGGGCCGTCTCCTTCATTGTCCAGCCCGCGCTTCCATCTGTGTTACTTAAGTAGGGGGGTGCAACGCACCATCATTAACATCGCTCCTCGGTTCGTGATACAAAACCGAGGAGCACAGAGGCTAGAGGGTGTCGTAAAAAGAGCCCTCCCCACAAGTATCTGTTTATGACATGTGGCTGACGCTACTGTCTGTCAGGGTGAGGTTGATGGCAAGGGGTGCAGCTATCTAGCCGAAACCTAAGACCATGTCCTCGAAGTAGCCAAGAACGATGCCACCTATCGCTGCCAGAAATACAACGCAGAGGACAACCACGAACGCGAATATGAGAGAGACTTCCGCCAGGGCCTGACCGTTCTCTTCCCGTGGCCGGAGCCGCAGTCCTCTCACAAAGTCTCGGACATAACGCATTGCACTCAGTAAGACGGTTTGGTTTGGAAGTGGTTAACTCTTCGATTAGAGTGAGCGGTTAACAAACGGTGATGGCCAGCAGGGGCTTAGTGCCCCCTGGGTATCGGACTTAGTCTGTGACTCAGCCTAGGATGGGCGCATGGCCGCCCGCCGCGATAGTGCGCCGGGGTCGGGCGGGTGTCGAAGGTGGGTGCCGTTGGAGACACGCCAGTAACCATCGGCCTGAGCGTGCGTTGTGATATATGAGGCTGTCCATAGAACGCGTGCTGACACAACGCGACTCCGGCCAGCTTCAACCCATCGTGTATTGACGGTGACACTCGTTGCGTCCCCGCGCGTTCGCCACGAAATCGTCCCACTAGCAAGGAGGACTCCGCAATGTACCCATATTCCGTCGAGGAACTGGCCTGGGCCGTAACACGCGAGCGCGAGGATGAGGCGCGGAAAACACGGCCGCACGTGAAGGGGGAAGCCGACGCGTGCGACTGCGATGGCGGTTCGTCGCTCCCGAAGCCTTAGAGGAGATCGGAGCCTTAGAGCGGAAGGTGGACCAACTCTGGAAGGTCTACAGAGGCAAAGATAGGGGCTTGAGTTGGGGAGCAGTCTAGGATGGGCGCCGCACTCTTACCGCGTACAGCCCGCCAGCGCCAAGGAGCAAAAGAAGCTATAATGGGGCGACCTTACTGCCTCCGGCGGCTTGTCTTCCGACGTTTGAGGTAGGCTCCCTGCCAGACCGGAAGACTATGCCCCACGGGGCGCGCTAGAGGAGGCTGATCGTGGCCAAGAATCTATACGTCGGAGGCCTTTCCTTCGACACGACCGAAGACGGTCTGAGGACGTTCTTCGAGCAGGCAGGCACAGTGGAGTCAGCCAACGTTATCACCGATCGTGATTCCGGGCGCTCCCGCGGGTTCGGATTCGTCGAGATGGCAACGGATGACGAAGCCAGCAAGGCGATCGAGGAGCTCAACGGAAAGATGTTGGACGGTCGCACCCTAACTGTCAACGAGGCGCAACCGCGGAAGGAAAGAGGCGGACGATCCTTCTAGAGCGGCGCTAGCGGCCAACGGCGGGGGCGGGCGGCCGATACGCCGGGAGGAGCTCTCTGCGGTAGGGGTGCGCCCCGGTTGCGCGCCTGGGCTGGGCGCGTGTTAACGGGAGAGCCGCCGCCACTGCGGTTAGGCTATCGGTTGGCGATGGCGTGAGACGAGAAGCGACTCAGTACGCGTCGATCTCCCGCAGCCTCTCGTCGCTGATGCCAAAGTAGTGCGCAATCTCGTGCCGGACGACATGGCGCACACGTTCGGACAGGTCGGCTTCGCTGCGGGCCAGGCGCTGGATCGGCTGTTGGAAGATGACGATCCGGTCGGGAAGGGCCATATTGTAGTGCCGGCTCCTGCGGGGCAGCGGGATGCCGCGGTAGACGCCGAGCAGCGTCCCGCCCAGACCGCCGCTCACTCGTGCGTAATCGTCGCTGCTCGCTAGGTCCTCTACAACGAACTGGAGGTTCGTGACGCGGTCGCGGAACGTGTCAGGCAGATCTTCGACCGCGGAGGTTACCAGCCCTTCAAACGTTTCCCTATCGACCTCATACATATCCTTCTGGATTATAGGGGATTAGCGATAGCTCAGGGCGAGCGGCGGCGATTGTGCGCCCGGGCGGGGCGGGTTGTGTCCGACATCATCCCTTCAGCGGGGTGCTTGACGTTGCCCTGCTGAGGTCTCAGGATTGTTCGCAGAAAGACGGGTAGGGGTCAAGGAAAGGAAGAAGGTAAGAAACGTGGAAGAGAAGAAGGACGGTAAGAAGAAGGGAAAGAAACACGCAAAGAAAACAAGCAGGAAAGGTGGAAAGAAAGACCGTTGATTTCTACATCCGCCTGGGCACGCCGGCCTGGGGCCGGGCGGCTGTCAAACGGGGCTGAGCCGTCTGGCGACTCCAGGCTGAGGCGGCTGTACTCCGTTACGTACGGACGGAAGTGTAACCGCTGGGTGAGTCCGGGCATCATACATTGTGACGGGTGGAGAACAGCCCCACCAAGCCAGCCAATGTTGTGCGACTACTGCGAGAACCCGATAACCACCGCTCCCGTGGTGGTCGTCGTTAGAAACAGATTGCGACAGCTCTGCGGGCTGTCCTGTGCCGTCAGCTATCTCGAAGATTGGTGTGGCCGCTACGGCAGGAGTCCCAGGCCGGTCAACCCGAACTGAGCCCCGTGAGGCTTTTCGCCGCCGCGATTGTGCGCCCGGGCGGGCGGGAGTCGGACGCTGGCCGCAGCTTCGCAGCGCTTCTTTTGACTGTTGAGCGTCGGATGAGCAACAATATGGCGCGTGCCGCGGCCCT
>CBDURB010000266.1:0-2993 GCA_965369585.1 uncultured bacterium | reverse complement strand
AGAGCGCCCGCGATCTCCGGCGCGTCGCCGTGGCCGATGCCGATGCGCAGCTTGCGACCAGGGGCGGCGCGAGCGGCGGATTCGATCTGCGCCGCCATCGCTGCCACCGCTTCGTCGACAGTCTTCGCCCTGCCGACCACCTTTACACCGCCCTCCGTGAGCGCCAGCACGGGCACGTCGGCCGCAGTGGCGCCGTCCTCCGACACGAGGCGGCCACCGCACCTCAGCAGGTCCAGCGCCCTTACCACAAACGTGTTGCCCATGGCTGCGGAAGCGGCGCGGGCGTATTCGGCGGCAAGTTCAACGCTGGCGCCTGATGCCAGCGCCTCGATCGCTTCCCAGGCGCAGAGGCCTTCGGCGAAAGACGCCTGGCCGGTGTCCACGATCGTGACGGGGATCGGCGACGACTCCGCCGCTACCTCCGCCGACTGCACTGTGCCGGAAACGCCGGAGCCGATGTGGATGGAGAGCACACTCTCCGCACCCTCCTCGGCCGCGCGCTCGTAGCAGGCGAGCAGTCTCCCCGGCGACGGCTGTGACGTGGTTACTGACCGGGCCGAGGCGAGTCGGCCGTAGAACTCGCTGGCGGTGATGTCTACACCCTCGAGGTACTCGTGCCCGTCCAGTCGGACGCTGAGGGGCGCCACCAGCACGCCGTGACGCTCGATCAGCGACTGCGGCAGGTAAGACGCCGAGTCGACGACAACCGCTGTCGTGCCGATCACCGCACTGCCTGCGTGTAGGACGCCGCCGTCCGCGCGCCCGCGCCGATCGCCCGCTCCCCCTCCTCCAGCGTAAGGACGGTGTAGCCGGCCTTGGCGGCGACGCAGAGCTTGCCCTCGGAGCTGCGTAGCTCGGCGCGCGCTACCAGTGAGCGACCCTCGAACGACTCCACCCACGCCTGTACCTCATAGGCCCTGTCCACCAGCACGGGGCGAAAGAACTCCACCTCCGCCTTGCGGGTGAGCCCGAAGCGGTCTTTGATCGCGATGATCGCCCACGCCATCGCATCATCGAGGACGGCCATGCTGACGCCGCCGTGGGCGTAGTTGGGTGCGCCCGAGTGGTCAGCGCTGGGGATGAACTCGGCGACAACGCGGCCGATCTCATCGTCCAGGAAGAATCGCTGGCGGAGACCGCCTTCGTTATCCTGATCACAGACGAAGCAGCGGGTATCGAAAGCGAAGGTGTTCGTTAGCGGCTTACGCGACAAGCGTCGGCTCCTTCTCGCTGATCTGCTCGCCGCTCTCAGGTCTTCTGACGGCCGGCCAGGTCAGAAGCCGGAACGCTATGATGCCGCTCGTGGCCAGGGCGTAAAGCGGCAGCCCGGCCGTTGGTTTCGGGCCCCAGAGGTTGCCTTTGCGCCGGAGCCACAGGTACGTGGCAGCGGCGCTGAACAGACCCGACGCCACCAGGGCGCCGGTGCGGGCGGGAGGCTTCGTGTCGGGGGCCGCGGCCGCCAGCGAGGCCCGGCCCTTGGACAGGAAGAACGTAGTCGCGAACACCGCCAGGTCGAAGGGCGCATAGGCCGGGAAGCAAACGAGAGTGGTGGCGAAGCTGGTGGCCACACCCTTGCCGCCCCGGAACCCGCTCCAGGCTGGGTAGCAATGCCCGGCCACCGTCGTGGTGCCGGCGAGGTACGCCCCATTGTCGCCGCCCGTCGCCCGCCCTAGCAGGCAGGCCGCGACCCCCTTGACCATGTCGCCGGCGAATACGAGCAGCCCCCACTTGCGGCCGAGCACCGTCGCCGCGTTCACCGCTCCCGGGTTCCCCGAGCCCGCCGCGCGCAGGTCGACGCCGGCATCGCCGCTGCCCCTCGTCACATACTTCGAGACGAGGTCCGCCGTGGGGAAGCTGCCCACTAAGTAACCCAGAACGCCGGCGGCCAAGAGGCCGCGCCTTGAAGCCCCCTTTGACGCTTCTCCCTCCACGCTCATAGATCCGCCATCAATTGGTTGTCCCTCCTCCTTCACTACGCTCACACATTATTACGTTCCGATGCCAGCTAGGGACTCACCGGCGTGGAAAAACGGAACGAGTTGACACCCCTGGGCAAGGTGGCACACTATCATTCTGGAGAGTGCCCGCAGTGGACGTACATTCCTTTACCCTGACCATCGATGGCGAGGTGGACAACCCCGTAACCCTCCGCTACGACCATGTGCTGGAACTGCCCGCCGTGGAGCGGACGGTGCGCATCATCTGCGCGGGCGGGTCCTACGCCAGCACCGTCATGAAGGGCGTGGCCATGGCCCGCCTGTTCGACCTGGCGCAGGTGCGCGGCGCCGCTTCTCGCGCCGTGTTCCACTGCGAAGACGGCCATCGCGAGACCATCCCCCTGGTGGAGCTGCTACAGCAGGAGGCGTTCCTCGCCTACGCGGCGAGCGGCGAGGACGTGGACGAGCTGGGCTGCCTCCTGCGACTGGCCGTCCCCGGCAAGTACGGCCACAAGTGGGCCAAGTGGGTCCGCCGCGTCCAGCTCATCGCCGACGAGCGATAGCCCCACCAGGAGGCCCCGGCCATGCCCGAACGCGCCAACGCGGGCGATGTCTGGTAGCGTTCCTCGAGGACCGGCCCTAAGGTTTCTCCCCGGCGCCTAATCTCTCTCAGCCTCACCAGCGTAAGAACTAGTGGTACCACAAGCGCACCAATCGTTGGGGAGGAGACACGGATGACACTCAAGCGTCGCTGGGCCCTCGGGCTCGCCCTCGTCGCCACCGCCGTTGCCCTCATCGCCGCCGCCTGCAACGGCAACGGCGGAGACGGGGGCGAAGAGCCGCCGACGGGGACGGAGACACCCCCGGCGGGAGACACGCCCACCGCCGAGGCTGCTTCCGGCACCCAGACGGTGACCGGCGAGGGCGATTTCGACTGGGAACTGCTGGAGATCGACCGCGGCGTCAGGCCTGACCTCGCCCTGGACGCCCAGGGGCGCGCCCACCTCGCCTACGGCCTCGAGCGTCAGCCCGGCTTCGTCAAGCACGCCCTCATCG
>CBDURB010000265.1:0-2999 GCA_965369585.1 uncultured bacterium | reverse complement strand
CCTTAGCCGTGGAGCGAGCCTGGCCTTCGGCAATGTTAGCGGGGACTGACACCACCGCTCTTGTAATCTGGGAAGTCAGGCGATAGCTTTCGTTCGCCGGGAAGCCCTCAGCGATGTCGTATATTGAGTCCACGAGATCCATGGCCTTCTGCCAGACCAAGAGGTCGCGGTGAGACAGTATCTTGCCCGCCGCCGACGCCGTGTCAACTGTCGTCTGTCCCCTGTCCACTCTCAACTGTGCACTGTCCACCTACGAACTCTCCTCGAGCAGCGCTTGCAGCTCGGCCGGCATCTGGGAAAGGGGCTTCTGAGAGATCTTTGGTTCGCCATCCGGGCCCATGCGGACGATGGTGTTCGCCTTGCCAAACTCGGGGCTAGTGCTCGGGTAATCGTCGCGGGTCTGCGCGCCGCGGCTCTCCTTGCGCTCCAGCGCGGCCATGGCGATCCCCTCCGAGACGGTCAGGAGTGACCGCAGGTCCATGGCCAGGTGCCAGCCCGGGTTGTACTGGCGGTTGCCCTCAACGCCTGTCTGCTTCGCCCGCTTCTTATAGGACTGCAGCTTCTCGATCGCCTCTTCCAGCTCCGACCCCGTCCTGATGATGCCAACGAGGTTGTGCATCGTCTCCTGCAGCTCCTGCTGGATCGTGTACGGGTTCTCCCGGCCGCTGCGCTCGAAGTGACCAAGCATATCGGCGGCGCACTCTTCCAACTCGTCCGTGTTGACGGAGGGAGCCGAGGTGAGGCTTTTCGCGTACTCCGCGGCCGCCATGCCAGCGCGACGCCCGAACACGAGCAGATCGGAGAGTGAGTTGCCGCCGAGCCGATTCGCACCGTGCATTCCGCCAGCGCACTCACCGGCCGCGAACAGGCCCGGCACCGTGGCCGCCGCCGTGTCCGGGTCGACGCGGACGCCGCCCATCACGTAGTGGGCGGTCGGGCCGACCTCCATCGGCGTCGTGGTTATGTCAACGTCAGCGAGCCGCTTGAACTGGTGGTACATGCTGGGGAGACGCTTTCTGATCTCCTCAGGCGAGCGGCGGGTGGCGATATCCAGAAAGACGCCGCCGTGGGGGCTGCCGCGCCCGGCCTTGACCTCGGCGTTGATCGCGCGCGCCACCTCGTCCCGCGGCAGCAGGTCCGGCGTGCGGCGGTTGTTCAGCTTGTCTTCGAACCAGCGGTCCGCCTCCTCTTCCGTCTCGGCGGTCTCCGCGCGAAAGAACTCCGGGATGTAGTCAAACATGAAGCGCTTGTCATCGGAATTGCGCAGCGTGCCGCCGTCACCGCGGACACCCTCCGTGACCAGGATGCCTTTCACGCTGGGCGGCCAGACCATGCCTGTCGGGTGGAACTGGACGAACTCCATATCGATCAGGTCAGCTCCGGCCCAGTAGGCGAGGGAGTGGCCATCGCCGGTGTACTCCCAGGAGTTGGAGGTGACCTTGAACGCCTTCCCCACGCCGCCCGTGGCCAGCATCACCGCCTTCGCATTGAACAGGATCAGGTCGCCGCTCTCGCGCCAGTAGCCGAACGCGCCGGCGATCCGGTCGCCGTCCTTGAGCAGGCGCGAGATCGTACACTCCATGAACACTTCGATCCCCTTGTGGACGGCGTGCTGCTGGAGGGTGCGGATCATCTCCAGGCCGGTGCGGTCGCCGACGTGGGCGAGGCGGTCGTAGCGGTGGCCACCGAAGGGGCGCTGGGAGATGCGCCCGTCCTCGGTGCGGTCGAAGAGCGCGCCCCAGGCTTCCAGCTCAAACACCCGTTCCGGCGACTCCTGTGCGTGAATCTGGGCCATCCGCCAGTCACCGAGCATCTTGCCACCGCGCATCGTGTCGCGGAAGTGCGTCTGCCAATCGTCCTCCGGATAGATGTTGCCCAGCGCGGCGGCGATGCCGCCCTCCGCCATCACAGTATGGGCTTTGCCAAGCAGCGATTTGCATACCAGCGCGGTGCGCGCCCCCGCAGCGGACGCCTCGATGGCGGCGCGCAGGCCGGCGCCGCCGGCGCCTATGACGACGACATCGAACTCGTGCGTTTCGTACTCAGCCACCGACGATGCTTCCCACTAGAAGCCGCTCCAGGTGTTGGGGTCCGTGATGTGCCCGTTGGCCACCAACCGGATGTAGAGGTCCGTAGAGAGCACGCCAACGAGGCTTGTCCATGCCCAGAAGCGGTGGCTCTGATTCCACAGAGATACGTAGTCCCACACCCGCTTGCGCGTCCGCGTCCACTTTGAGCAGCTGAAACAGTCCAGCCCGCCACCGACAAGATGCCGCAAGGAGTGACAGGAGAAGGTGTACATCATGAGCAGGAACGCGTTCAGCACGAGTACCATGGAGCCGAGGCCGATGCCGAAGCCGGTCGCCGCCGCCTGGCCATCGATCATCGCATCCGTGTTATAGAAGCTGCGGATTGCGCCGTACCACAGCAACACCACGAACACGAGCGCCCCATACATGAAGAAGCGGTGCGCGTTCTGGAGGATCAACGGGAAACGGGACTCCCCCTTGTACGACTTGCCCACGTCACCGACCGCGCAGCCGGGTGGGCTCAGGAAATAGGAGCGATAGTAGGCCCGCCGGTAGTAGTAGCAGGTCATGCGGAACCCAGCCGGGACCCAGAGGATGAACAGGGCCGGCGAGAACCAGAACGCGTCGAACGCGCCGTGCAGCTTGGGCTCGTAGACCGGGGAGAGGTACGGCCCAATCTCGAACTCCCACTTATCCAGGAAAGCGCTTATGGTCAGCCAGCCGAAGAAGACCGTCAACCCCAGGAACACCAGAGCCGGCTCCACCCACCAGCGGTCTTTCCGCAACGTCTTCAGGAAGCCGAGCCGGTGGGGCGGGCTGATTGCCTGTTGCACCTGCGCCATTAACGTCTCCGGAATATGGGAGAGGTGGAGCCGGTGCCCATTCTATCAAGCGCGTCGCCTCTATTCAATCGTGAAACCGCGCACTTTCGCCCACGCCCACGTCAAACCGATGATGCTCTTGCCGTCC
>CBDURB010000264.1:0-3006 GCA_965369585.1 uncultured bacterium | reverse complement strand
GTTGGCAAGGGCATCACCACCGCCTCCATCGGCAGAATCCTCAAGTCCCGCGGTATCTCCGTCGTCGTCCAGAAGCTCGATCCCTATCTCAACGTTGACCCCGGCACCATGTCCCCCTATCAGCATGGGGAGGTGTTCGTCACCACAGACGGCGCCGAGACTGACCTTGACCTCGGCCACTACGAGCGCTTCCTGGACCAGGACCTGACCAGGAGCAGCTCCGTCACCACCGGCCAGATATACCAGGCCGTGATCAGTAAGGAGCGCCGCGGCGACTACCTTGGGCACACCATTCAGCCTATCCCCCACGTCACCAACGAGATCAAGGGACGCATCCGCGGCATCGGCCAAGAATCCGGAGCCCAGGTGGTCATCATCGAGGTCGGCGGCACCGTCGGCGATATCGAAAGCCAGCCGCATCTGGAAGCGATCCGCCAGATGCGCAACGAGGAAGGCCACCAGGACACGCTTTCCGTCCACCTCACGCTCCTCCCCTACATCAGCCCCACCGGCGAACTGAAGACCAAGCCCACTCAGCACAGCGTCCGTGAGCTGCGCTCCATCGGAATCCAGCCGGACGTCATCGTCTGCCGCAGCGACCGGCCGGTGGCCGACGAGCTGCGGGAGAAGATATCGCTGTTCTGCGACGTATCGGTCGGCGCAGTGATCCCCCTCCTCACCATGCCGACCATCTACGAGGTGCCCCTCGTGTTGGAGGAGGCCGGCCTTGGCGACCTCATCGTGGACAAGCTGAACCTGCCTGCCGCCTCTCGTGACCTGGCAGACTGGCGTAAGTGGGTGGAGCAGCTAAAAAGCCCCAGCGGTCAGGTGGAGATCGCGATCGTAGGCAAATACGTGGAGCTGCCGGACGCCTACCTCTCGGTGAAGGAATCGCTGATCCACGCCGGCGTGAAGCACCGGGCAGGCATCAACATACACTGGCTGCACTCCAAGGACATGGATAATCCGGATATGGAAGAGGTGCTGGCTGGGATGGACGGTATCGTCGTCCCCGGCGGCTTCGGGGAGCGCGGCTTCGAGGGGAAGATCAGGGCCGCCCGCTACGCCCGTGAGAACAACGTGCCTTATCTGGGGCTCTGCCTGGGGCTTCAGGTGATGGTAGTGGAGTTCGCCCGTCACCTGTTCGGCACCGACGATGCCAACTCCACAGAATTCAACCCGGAGAGCCCCTACCCCGTCATCAGCCTGCTGCCTGAGCAGGAGGGGGTGCGGGAGAAGGGCGGCACCATGCGCCTCGGCGGCTACCCCTGTCGTCTGGTGGAGAACACCAAAGCGCGCGCCGCCTACGGCCGGGACGAAGTCATTGAGCGCCACCGTCACCGCTACGAGCTGAACAACGAGTTCCGCGCCCAGCTGCAGGAAGCTGGCTTGGTGGCCAGCGGCACTCTCCCCGATGACTCCCTGGTCGAGATCTGTGAGCTGAAAGATCACCCCTGGATGGTGGGCTGCCAGTTCCACCCCGAGTTCCGGTCGCGTCCCAACCGCCCCCATCCCCTGTTCGATGGCTTCGTTGCTGCCGCCCTGGAGCGTGCCCGGGCGCGGCGTCTACCGCGCGGGCGCGCCTCCCATTCCGTGACTGGCGCCTCGCGGCGCTCGCCACGCTCCACCACAGCGCCTGCGTGATCGTAGACAACCTGTTCACCCTGTCCCACCTCCTCGCCGTCTTCTGGTACGTAATGGGGCTGGCCGCCGTGCAGTTCCCCCTCATCAGAGGCTGGCAGTTCGATGATCTGAAGCTGAAGATCGTCGCCTTTGAGGAGGCGTCACACTACCAGGGGCTGCTGCTGGTGCCGGGCATCATCGCCATGGGAGTGAGTGGGGTTTTCATGTGGACGCAGATGGACTACAATCTAATCACCACCGGCTGGCTGGTGGCCCAGGAAGCCTTGTATCTCGTGAGTCTCCTGGTTTGCCTGCCCTTGATAGGCCTGGGCCTGCGAAGAGCACGATTGGCTTCGCTGCAGGCGGAGAAAGCCGGCGGTACAACCCCTGAGCTCCAGGAAGCGCTCGCCGATAACGTCCCCATAGTTTTCAGCGGCATCGCGACGTTATTGCTGCCGGTCATGGCCTACCTGGCGATATTCAAGCCGCTCTAATAGGAGAAGAGGAAGATATGACCTACGCGGACGAGGAAGGTGAGTTGATTCAACCTTCCTATCATCGCCCAATTAACGCCGGCAAGGCCTTGCGCGTCTTTAACGTATGATGTATTTTGATTCCGCCTCCCCATTGTTTGAACCCAGGCCCGTATACATGCCTGGGCCAGTGGAGGCCCGGAGGACTTACAAACCGTGGATCTAGATGCGCCTACCAAGATGGAGAAAACACCTTCGGAGTCCCCAGTGAGCTTTGTCGAACTGGAAACCCACACCCGAGACGAGCTCATGGACGTGGCCAAGGAGCTGGGCCTCAGCGGCACCGCCTCCCTGCGCAAGCAGGAACTCGTCTTCCGCATCCTCCAGGCTAAGGCCGAACGCGATGGCAATTACTTCGCCGGCGGCATCCTGGAGCTCGCCTCTGACGGATATGGATTTCTACGGGCTGAGGCCCTGCGCCCAAGCCTCAGCGACGTCTACGTCTCCCAGACCCAGATTCGCCGCTTCGCCTTGCGCTCCGGCGACTACGTCATGGGCACCGCCCGCCCGCCCAAGGACTCCGAGAAGTACTACGGCCTGCTCAAAGTGGACGCCGTCAACGGCCTGGACCCAGAGGCGGCCAAACGCCGCCCCTACTTCGAGCAGCTCACGCCTATCTTCCCGCAGGAGTTCATCGATCTGGAGTCTGGCGATAGCAGCCTAGCCACCCGCATCATCGACCTCATCGCCCCCATCGGCCGTGGCCAGCGCGGCCTCATCGTATCGCCACCCAAGGCTGGCAAGACGGTCCTCCTCAAGACCATCGCCCACGCTATCGCCAACCGCTACGAAGAAATACACATCATCGTCCTCCTCATCGGTGAGCGTCCGGAGGAGGTGACGGACTGGC
>CBDURB010000263.1:0-3013 GCA_965369585.1 uncultured bacterium | reverse complement strand
AGGCTAGGCTTGTTCATGCACGGTCTGCGCGCCTTGAGGGAGGGCCGTGTCTTTTGGGGCGCCATCGTGCTCACCGGTTCCATCTGGGTCTTAGAGACAGCCTCCTACTGGACGCTGGGCACCGCCTTTGGCCTGGACGTGAGCCCCCAGTCGTATCTTCTGGTAGTCGCGGTTGGGAACCTTGCCCTGGCGGTGCCCTTATCTCTGGGCGGCATCGGGCCATTCGAGTTCTTCGTGCAGCAATCGCTGGCGCTGCTAGGGGTCTCGTCGTCCTCGCTGGCCCTGGCGTTTGCCGTGTCCATCCACGGGCTGATCCTCACCTTCGTCGTGCTGTCGGGGTTGCTCTTCGTTTGCTGGGGCGGCATACGGGCCAGCCTCGCGCGGCGGCGGCGGCCCCAGCCCGCGCTGGCCTCTCAAGACATCGAACGTGTAGAGGTCATGCCGGGAGATTAAGCTATCGTCAAACACAAATTGCGCCGTTTGAGAATCGTCAAAAGGAAGGCTTGTGTGACCAAGAGTCGGGTCGGCGCTGGCGCTGACTGCTCTTCGCCGGTCATACTTGAAGGAAAGGGAGCTGACTGATGTCTGTTAGAAAGCCCAGCCGGGAAACGCTTCTGGTCCCTGGCTCGCCATCCCAGGAAGCGACGCCTTCATCGCAAGCGGCTGTCGAGAGGAAGCAGCAGTGGCCGCCAATAACGGTTTTGATTTGCAGTTTGAACGAGGCGCCGAACCTCTCGCACGTGCTGCCCAAGATCCCGTCTCAGGTAGACGAAGTGCTCCTGGTGGACGGCAATTCCACCGACGGCACGGTGGAGGTGGCCAAGCGTCTGAGACCGGACATCCGCGTCCTCTACCAGCCGGGTCAAGGGAAGGCCGAAGCCCTCCGTTACGGCATAGAGCAGGCAACTGGGGAGATCATCGTTACCCTGGATGCCGACGGGGAGACCGACCCCGAGGATATGCCCAGGTTTATCGAACCTCTCCTGGCAGGATATGACTTCGTCAAAGGGTCCCGTTTCGCGACTGGGTGGAAGCACAAGCCGCCCCACCGGCTGCTTGGAAACTTCGTCATAGCGAATACCTGCAACATCCTCTACGGAACAAGGTTTACCGATCTCTGTTCCGGCTATAACGCTTTTTGGAAGAACGTTCTCGATCGAGCCAACATCTGGGCTGACGATGGCTGGAACTATGAACCGTTGATTATCGCACGGGTGCTGAGGGCTGGGCTCAAAGTTCAGGAAGTGGCCCAGACATTTGGGGGCAGGATCGGCGAAGAAAGCAAGCTGGGCAGTTGGGGACAGGGTCTCACGTCCATAAAAGTCTTGGTGAGGGAGCGTTTCAGTTCAGCCTACAGGCCCACCCTGAGAGACGAATGAGCGGATGAAGCAAGGCATGAAAGTGGGTCTCGTGGGAGCGGGGCTTCAGGGATGGCGCCGCGCCGGGGCTCTGAGTCGTGCCGACGGAGATCGGCTGATAGCTGCGGCCGATATCGACCTGCCGGCGGCCCAGCGGTTGGCGGCCCAGTACGAGTGCAGAGCCACGGATCGGTGGCAAGACGTGGTCGATAACTCCGATGTGGAGGCGGTCCTGGTTTGCACTCCGCCCCACCTCCACGCCGAGATAACCACCGCTGCTTTGAAGCTGGGGAAGCACGTGCTCTGCGAGAAACCGCTGGCCCACAGCCTGGAGGCGGCCAGGGCGGTGCTAGCGGTCGCTCAGCGCGGCGGGGTAACGGTGAAGTGCGGTTTCAACTACCGCCATCACCCTGGCCTGCGCCAAGCCCACCTCTGGGTAGAGGAGGTTCTCATCGGTGACCTTATGCATATTCGCTGTCGTCACGGCATCGGCGGCCGGCCGGGATACGAGACTGAATGGCGTAGCCAAGCCGAAATCAGCGGCGGCGGTCAGCTCATGGATCAGGGCCTTCACGTCCTTGACCTCTTCCGCTGGTTCTTGGGCGATTTCGTGACGGCTTCCGGCTTGCTGTCCACCAGCTTTTGGCCCATCGCCCCCCTGGAGGACAACGTGTTTGCCTTGCTCCGCACAGAGCGGGGACAGATAGCCTCCCTTCACGCCAGCTGGACGCAATGGAGGAATCTGTTCTCCTTCGAGGTTTTTGGCCGTGACGGTTACGTGGCCGTTGAAGGTCTGGGGGGCAGCTACGGTACCGAACGGGTCATCCTGGGCAAGAGAGCGTTCGACAAACCCTTTAGCGAGGAGATCATTGAGTTCCGGGGCGAAGATAAGAGCTGGCTGGAGGAGTGGCGGGAGTTCGTCGCCGCTATCCGGAACGGCCACGAGCCTCTGGGCAGCGGGCGTGATGGCTTAGAGGCCCTGAATCTGGCCGACGCCATCTACGAGTCGGCCCGCAAGGGGAAGGTCATAGAAGTGGTAGAGGGAAGTGGCCCAACCGCCAGTGCTGTCAAGGAGTCTTTCTGATGCACGCCCGGCTGACCGGACTTCCCGTTAGCAACCGAAGTTACCAGGTAATAAGGGCATGCGTAGCCAGAGAGCAAACCGAGAAATGACATCTAAACACGAACCCTCTAAGCACTTCGTCACGGGAGGTGCCGGCTTCATCGGCAGCCATCTGGTCGAGCGGCTGCTAGCTGAGGGCAATACGGTCACTGTCTACGATAACCTCTCTACCGGCAAAACGGCGAGGATTGAGGGTCTGCTTGGCAAGGATGAATTCACCTTTATTGAGGCCGACCTGTTAGATAACGCTACACTGAAAGACGCCATGAGCGGCCACAACTTGGTATGGCACCTGGGCGCCAACACCGACATCCCGGGCGGGCGCCAGGATGTGAACCTGGACATCAAGAACTGCACCCTAGCGACCCACAACGTACTGGAAGCCATGCGAGCTCACGGCATCAGCAGACTTATCTTCTCCTCAACATCCGCTCTATATGGTGACCCCCCTGTCTTCCCAGCGCCGGAGAGCGCGGGGCCGCTGCGTCCCATCTCCCTCTACGGCGCCGCCAAGCTGGCCTGTGAGGGGCTC
>CBDURB010000262.1:0-3026 GCA_965369585.1 uncultured bacterium | reverse complement strand
TGGCGGCGCTGACTAGCTGAATCTGAGCGATCTCCCGCTCCGCCTCCTGGGTCCTTGCCCGACTGATGTAATCCATATCCATTTCGGCCTCCTGGTCGCTCACTCCTGCTACTTATCATTTCTAATAGCAACGGGCGCGGGAGACTATGACCGGGGTCACAGTTGAGCGATTTTTCCCAAAAAGGGCAAGCTTACGACACAGGCGCGGGGTAGCGCAGCCATCGCCTTGTTCGCCGTCTGAGCGCATGTATAATACGGATTTGTAGATCTCGGGCAAAGGCCTCACGAGTACCAAAGGTAAAAGGAGGGTAGCCCGCATGGAGGCTCCGCCGGGCTTCTGGCAACGAGAGGCCAGCCATTTCCCCAAGCCGATGACGCCGTTGGGCGCCAGCTTCGTCCTGGAGGGGTATAACCGGGCGTGGCCCAAGATCTTCGCAGACTTCGGCCTGCTCCTTGACGCCCTGGAGCTTCGCGAGATCGGCGGCTACGTCTACCAGAGAGCGAAGCCCTTCGGCGTGAGCGAATCGGGCGGTGGCAAGCTGCCGCCGAAGCCGTTGCTGTGGCTCCTGCTCCGCCTCCATCCGGCATTCCGTCGCCGCACGGCCCGGTGCAAGGAAGCTGTACGGGAACGGCTGGATCGCAGGCTGATCGAGCGCTGGTACGAAGAATGGCGGCCACGACTGATCACGGATATCGACCGGTACCGCAGGATGGACATGACGGCGCTATCCGACGAAGAGTTAGGCACTCACCTCGGCGAACTGAGACAGTGGTTCTTGGACGCCTCCGAAATTCACTTCCTCCTCGCGGTCGGCTATAACATTCCGATAGCCCGACTGGCGTTCTTCTGCCGTGATCACCTCGGCTACGACGACGGGCAGACGGTGGCGCTGCTTTCAGGCCTGTCTGACGCGTCGAGCGAGCCGGCGCGGGAGCTGGCCAAGGTGGCTGACCTGGTCAGGGCGGACAGCGGACTCACCGAGGCCATCTTGACTGCCAGGGCGGAAGAGGTGCCCGGCCTGCTGGCCCAGCGGCCAGGCGAGACCGCAAAGAAGTTCGACGAGTACCTGTATCGCTACGGGTGTCGCGCCCTCCGTTACGAGGTAGTTGAAGAGTGCCTCAGCGAACGGCCGGAGCTAGTTGCGAGCCTGTTGCAGGACCAGCTCCGAGAGTCAACAAACCTGGAGGCGGAGACTGAGAGGCTGACGTCTGTTCGCTCCGAGGCCAGAGAGAACGCGCTCTCGGCGCTGGGAGACGATGCCCGGAAACAGGAGTTCCTCGCCCTGCTGGCGGAGGCGGAGCGCGCATACCCTGTACGCGAGGACAATGAATGCTTCACGGTGAGCGTGCCCCTAGCTCTCGCCCGATTCGCCGTACTTGAGGCGGGGAAGCGCCTGGCCGCGAAGGGCGCCCTCTCCGCCCCGGACGATGTGTTCTTCCTGGGCATCGACGAAGTCCTCGCGGCGCTCGCGAGCGCTGAGGCCCAGCACCACGGGTTAGTGGCCCAGCGACGCGAGGCATTCGTCGCAGCCGAGGCGTTCGATCCGCCTGCCTCCTACGGCCAGGAGTCCCCGCCACCGCCCCCGGACGTGCTCCCACCGGAGACACGGTGGGCCATGGAGGTGGTGGTGTATTCCATGGAGCGGATATTAGAACCTGAGCGCAGCGGCCGACGCGAGGAGCGCGGCGCACGCGAGCTACGGGGTATCGGCGCCTCCAAGGGCGTCTATACCGGACCCGCTCGTATCGTGCTAGGGGAGGAACACTTCGATAGGCTACAGATGGGCGATGTCCTCGTGTGCCCGATTACGTCGCCCGTCTGGTCGATCCTTTTCGCAAAGGTCGGTGCGCTAGTAACCGATTCGGGCGGCGTCCTCTCGCATCCGGCGATCATTGCCCGCGAATACAGCATTCCCGCTGTGGTAGCCACTGGCAACGCGACGCAGATCATCGCCGACGGCCAGCAGATTGTCGTCGATGGTGAGGCCGGCGTGATACGGCTGCAAGCCTAGGGGGCTACACCCAAGTCAGGACGCGAAAGGCCAGCGTGGCACCATCCGCGTTGCCGGCAGCGCCCTAGAGCTCGTGGGCGTACTCCCCACAGCGCCCGCGATGCTCGATCCGCAACCGCTCGAACCGGCGCTCATAGGAGGCCGTGCCGATGTCGCTGACTCTCAGGACGTAGGCGTCCTCATGATCGTCCGTGTAGTAGCGGGGGCGTATGCTCACCTGCTGGAACCCGTACTTTTCGTACAGCCGGAGCGCCCCCGCGTTGGAGACGCGACACTCCAGCGTCACCACCTCCTGCCCCACCAGGCGGGCGGTTTCGATGATGGTGATGAGCAGCAGCTCGCCGACGCCGCGCCGACGATAGCCATCGCGGACGGCGATGGTTACGATGTGCGCCTCGTCGATCAGCAGCCAGACGCCGACGAAGCCCACGACCAGCTCGTTTCGCTCCTCCAGCGGCGTGCCATCGCCGTCCAGGATGTGGCGCAGCCCGCCCACAAAGCGGCCGAGGCTCGAGAGATGGAGATCGCCTTCTGGGGACGCCCCATTCCGGCTCTCTTCCGCGCCCTCCCGTCGCTGCACCGCCACGAGGTAGCGCCCCAGCCGGTTGTGCTGGATCTCCCGCTTGAACGCAGTCGGCGGCCAGATAGTGGGGAACGACTGCTGCTCCACCTCCATCACCTGTGCGATATCGTCCAGGGTCATCGGCCGCACAAGCTGACGGAAGGGCCTGTCCTGCCTGCCCCCGAACGGGGGCCCGTCTGGGCCCGGCCGGGGAGCCTGTCGAGGGGCGGTGGTCTGCATGTCAGGCGGCTATTCTAGCACAAGCTGTGCGTCCGCCCAATGCGCGAGAGCCATGGCACCCGCGCCTTTACGTTAGCGTCAGATAGCCGTAGAATTGGCATATCCGCGCCTGCCCACCCTGCCTACCGGCAGGTAGGCGCCAAGCAGGCCCAACCCGACTTTTCGCATACGATGTACGCTTTACGACTACTCACCTTCCTCCGCCCCTATAA
>CBDURB010000261.1:0-3044 GCA_965369585.1 uncultured bacterium | reverse complement strand
CAGACCAACGGCTTGTGGGGGCGTCCGCTCTGGGCAGAGATAGACCTGGACGCCCTCGCTTATAATGTGGCGTCCCTGAAGGGCCAGGCCGGCCCGGCGGCGATGGCGGCGGTGGTGAAGGCGAACGCCTACGGCCACGGCGCTCTCGGCGTGGCCGGGCCCGTGCTGGAGGCGGGGGCTGACCAGCTGGCGGTTATATGCGTGGACGAGGGGGAGCAGCTGCGCCGGGGCGGCATCACAGCGCCGATCCTGATTATGGGGCACTCGCTAGTCAGCGATGCCGGCCGCATCGTCGAGATGGAGCTGACGCCCACGGTCAACTCTCTGGAGATGGGGCAGGCGCTGGCCCGTGAGGCGGAGGCGGCGGGCGTGCGGCAAACCGTTCACCTGAAGGTGGATACGGGGCTGAACCGGTACGGGCTCAGGCGGCAGGAGATCGTCCCTCTGGCGGAGGCGCTGCGAGAGATGACCGCGCTAGAGGTTGAGGGCGTATTCACGCACTTCGCCAGCGCCGATGACGGCGACAAGCGGTTTACTCTTGAGCAGTACACTATCTTCCGGACAGTCGTTGATAAGCTGCCCTGGATCCCCAAGCGGCACGTGTCTAACACGGCTACCCTGTTGGACAGGCCGGAGATGGGTTTGGACCTGGTTAGGCCGGGGGTAGGTATATACGGCCTGTACCCTTCGCAGTACGTGAGCCGGTCACTCAACCTGAGGCCGGTGCTGAGCCTGAAAAGCCGCATCGCCCGGCTCACCTCCATCGCCGCAGACGATAGCGTGAGCTACGGGCGCACCTGGCGGGCCAACCGGCCCAGCGTCATCGCGTTGGTGATGTGCGGTTACGGCGATGGCCTACCGAGGGTACTATCGAACCGCGGCTCGGTGTTGGTGCGGGGAAGGCGTGTGCCCATCGTCGGCCGCGTATGTATGGATATGTGTATGGCGGACGTGACAGATGTGCCGGACGTCGCCGAGGGGGATGAGGTGGTGCTCATCGGTCGCCAGGGGGAGGCGGTCATAACGGCCGATGAACTGGGAGAGCTGTGCGGCACCATCAGCTATGAGATTCTCTGTGGGATTTCGGCCCGGGTTCCACGCCTGTATCTGAGGTCGGGTCGCCTGATTGGGGTGGAGACGCTGACGACGCCGATGGCGCGGAAAGCGCCCGTGAGCGCCGGCTGACCGCCGGCACGTGTTGGCCGCAGAAATTGAGGAACCTCCTAGAGTGACAGTGAGGGGAGTAGCTACGCAGTGAGCCCGGATCGCCAGCCCTTCGAGCGGCCGCCGCGGCCGGGAGGGGGAGAGTTTGAAGCGCGTAAAGGCCGGCGCTTCAACCCCTTGCTTATCTTCGGCATCGCCCTCTTTGCTGTCGCCGCCTTCTACGTCCTCCTCATCGTAGTGACCATCGCCGACGATATCTTTCTCCCCGGCAACGAGTTCAAGATTGGGATTAACCTCCCCGGGGTGGACAGCGGCGAGAACCCTGACGTGGCCGACATCAACCAACGGATCAACATCGTGTTCCTCGGTCTGGACCGCCGGCTGGACGTACCGGAGCACACGGCGGCCCGCACGGACTCCGTGTTCGTCCTCACCATCGATCCGTTCAGCAAGACGGCCGGCGTGTTCTCAATTCCCCGCGATCTGCTGGTGGAGATACCGGACGGCTCAGGCGGCTACTATACGGATCGGATTAACGTTGTCTGGGAGACGGGCGAGTTCATCTACGACGGGTACGACGGAGGGGGGCCGGGCCTGGTCAAGGACACCATCGAGCATAACTTCGGTATCCCCATCGACAACTACGTGATCCTGGACTTCGCGGACTTTATCGATCTGGTGGACGAGGTTGGGGGCGTTGACATAGACGTGCCGGAGTACGTGGCCGATTTCGATTACTCGGAATACGAAGGGTCTGGCGGCTACGCCGTAGAGTTCCTTCAGGGTCCGGAGCACATGGATGGGCAGAGGGCCCTGGCCTACGCCCGCATTCGCAAGGGCTCCAACGACTTCAAGCGTATAGAGCGGCAACAGTTGGTGATCCAGGCAACGGCTGACAAGGCCTTCAGGCTGGATCTGCTCTTTGATCCCGCTAAGGCCCTGGACCTCTACGGTAAATTCAAGAACGCTGTGCAATCAGACATCAGCGATCTGCGCGTCCCGGGGCTGGCGAAGCTGGCGCAGCAGGTGGGCAGCGACAACATCCGAATGATCTCTCTGGCCAGCGCCACTTACCCCTGCGGGAGCGAGTGCTCGGGCGCCGTCTTGCTTGCCGATTGGGACAAGGTGGAGGAGCTGAAGGCGCAGGTGTTCGCGGACGGGAAGATCCAGGCGGAGGGGGCGCTGGTTGAGCTCCAGAATGGGACCGGCCAGCCGGGGCTGGCCGAGGAGTTCGCCAGCCTTCTGCGAAAGCGGGGCATCTCCGAACAAGACCTGCTGCTGAGCGATGCTGGTACCTTCCGAAGCCGGACGCTGATAGTGGACCTGAGCGGTAAGGAGTACACAGCGCAGAAGCTGGCGGAGTGGCTGAACCTCCCCGGCGACAGCATCGTCGATATCTCCGATCCCGTCGCCGCCGGCTTCACCGGGTCCACAGGCGATATCGTCGTGGTACTCGGCTCTGACGCCCGTCTAACGACGGCCGCCCTCCCGATGGGGAACTAGCTCAGCTACAGCGCCAGCTTCTCAGTATTCTGTTTTTCGCGCGCTTAGCGCGGGTCTGCGGCTCTAGGCCTGGCCGAACCAGCTCCCCATCTGCATGAGGACGCCCATGTCACCGGTAAAGGTGAACTGGCCGCTCATGAAGGCGGTAGCGCCGTCCAACTCGCGGCGGAGGATCTTCAGCCAGATGTCGGACGTGGAGTTGATGGTGACGGTGGCGTCGTCCGTCTCCCCCTCTTCGATGGTGCACTTGCCGTCGCCGACCTTGCAGATCCAGTTGCCGGCCTCGTCGCCGGTGAACTTGTACTGAATCGTGGCGGTCACCCCGGCGGCCTTGTCGGGCTGGAAGGCTTCGGGCGTGCGCTCCATAGCCTCTCTGA
>CBDURB010000260.1:0-3049 GCA_965369585.1 uncultured bacterium | reverse complement strand
CCAGGCGAACTCGTTCAGGGCCATGAGGCCGCCGCAGACCAGGGAGTGACCCCCTAACAGCACCGGTATCGACGTCTCCGCGGCGGCGCGCGTGAAGTCGCGCAAGAGCGGCTCGCGAACCTCCTGCCAGCGGCCCAGGTCCGAAAGGAAGCGATCGGAGCGGGTGGTATCGAGCCGGAGATGGGCGAGGAGGACGCGAGTATCGATGATAGCGGCGTCGCCCAGCTCGGCCAGAGCGCCGAAGGTACGCTGGGGGCCCACCTCCTCCAGGAAGAAGCCCAAAAGAGAGCGGGCTTTCCCTTCCGCAGCGCGGCCGTCGGCCTCCATCCCTCGCTCCTCGGCGAACAGGCGCACACGGCAGGCGGTCTCCCCCTCCAGGTACCGCCAGGCGTGGCTCCCTACCCGCCCGGCGACCGTGATCTGGGCCGAGCGGTCCGTGAGCAGGGGGAGAACCTGCCCGTAGCGATCGAGGTCAAGCTCCAACGCCGTCAGGTGCTCCCGAAGGCGGGGGCCGCCCTCCCCGGTCAAAGCGAGAACCGCCAGGTCCGCGGGCCCATCAATGTCCAGCTGGGTGGCGACGGTGCGGGGCAGAGCGCGGACGGAGAGACCCGCCTCCTCACTGAGGGCGCGGGCCAGGCGGTTATCGCTACCCGGCGGCCCTATGCGCGCGAGCGCCCCGGCGGGAAACGCCACCAGGTCAGACGAGAAGTGGTTGTTGGTGACGACGACTCCGCCCTCTGACAGCGCCTCGGCGACCTCGCCGAACTCGTCGACGCCCAGAAGGGGCAGGCTGCCTCCACCTAAGTAGACGACGCGCTCCAGGTCATGCCTCCGAACGGCCTCCGCCAGGCGAGAGCCGAAGTGAAAAGGCCCGCTATCGACGTCCACTGTCACGCCAGCGGGCAGCTCCGGCAGCTCCGTCAAGCCATCGGTGACGAGGACGACTCCTTCGTAGCGTCCGCCGGTGAGCGCGACCTGAATGCTGTCCAGCGTGGCGGCCGCGCGGGCGCCCGCCACCATACCCTCGACCGGGCTATCGCCGAGGCCACCGAGAAAGACTGCCAGCGCCGGCCGTGGCGGCGCCACGCTCAGGACCCCCGCGCCAGAGCCGGCTGCGGCTCTATGCGCTGCACCTTGACGCGCGGCTGAAGGATATCGACTTCGCGGCGACGGCACAGCTCCGTCCCCGGTGTGAGAACGCAGGCGGTGCCGGCCGCGACGCCCAACCGGAGCGCATCCTCCATGTTGTCACCGCGGCTGAGAGAGAGCACTATCCCCGCCAGAAAACCGTCACCCGATCCGACGGCGCTCACCGCCCGCACACGAGGGGCGACGCTGCGGAAGGATCCCTCGTCGCACACCGCCACGGCGCCCTCGCGACCGCGGGTCACAACAGCCATCCGGATATCCATCCCCCGGAGGATCCCGGCGGCCTCCAGCGTGGATCTCTCGTCGCTCAGGCGACAGTCCAGCAAGCGCTCCAACTCGCGACGGTTACCCTTAACCATCTCCGGCCTGGCGGCGACGCCAACGACCAGCGCGGGACCGTCAGCGTCCAGCACCGTATGCACCCAGTTCTCACGTGCCATGGTAATTATCTCGGCGTAGATATCGGGCGAAAGCGGGGGTGGAATGCTGCCCGCCACCACCAGCCAGTCGTTGGCGCGCAACCGTTTCCGCAGCTTGGACAGCAGCTGTTCCGCGAAGCGGTCGTCCGTCTGCGGGCCGGGGTCGCTGAGAATCGTGTGCATGTGACGCGATTCGTCAAGGATGGTGATGTTGGTACGAGCCTCCCCCTTGGTATGCACGAAGTCGCACTCGACCCCCTGAGCCTTCAGCGTCTGCCCGATATAGCGACCGAGGCCGCCCGGCGCGAACCCCATAGCGACGCTCTCGCCTCCCAGCTCCCGCACCACCCGCGAGACGTTGATCCCCTTGCCGCCCGGATCGAACCGGCTGGACTTGACCCGCAACGTGTCCCCTGCGATGAAGCGCTCCAGCACCAGGGTCTGATCGATAGCGGGGTTGAGAGTGACGGTGAAGATCACGACGATTCGGGCAGGATGAGCCCGTAGTCCCCACCGCGGCGACGGTAAAGGAGGGCCAACCCCTGCCGGTCTTCGTCCCGGAACAGGAAGAAGTTATGGCCAAGAAGCTCCATCTGCTCTATCGCCTCCGCCTCCGTCATCGGCTTGACGGCGAACTGCTTACGCCTCACCACGCGGCCGGAGACGATCTCCGTGTCCGGCGGCAGATCCGGCTCCCCCTCCGCTTCGGCGTCGAGGGCCTCCTTGTTCATGCGACGATGGCTGCGGTAGAGCTTCTTCTCCTTGAAGCGTTTGATCTGACGGGAGAGAACGTCGGTGACCGCATCGAGGGCGGTCTCCATCTCGTCGGCCCGCTCCTCGGCACGCAGAAAGGTGCCGTTGGCGTTCACTGTGACCTGCACCACGAAGCGGCCGGACGAGCCTTTCGCCTCTCGCCGCACATCTACGATGGCGTGTTCGGCCAGCGGCAGGTATCGGGCCAGCCGGCCGATCTTAACACTGGCGTAGTCGCGAAACTCCTCCCCCAGAGTCAGATGCTTGCCGCGAAAGATCAGCTCCATGCCTAAATCCACCCCCAATGAGTGCCTTATCCTTACCGCTCTATTGTAGGGCGGAACGAGTACCCCATCAAGGAGAAATGCTCAATCCTCGCGGGCAAAAGTGAGGGCGTAAACCGGACTGTGCCCGCCCTCACTCAGGGCCAGCGCGCAGGCGTCCAGCGTGGCCCCGCTGGTCATCACGTCGTCCACCAGAATCAGCGGCCCGCCGACATCTTCCCCCCGCCGGACGGCGAAGGCGTCTGCCACGTTGGCGCGCCGGGCCGCCTCGTCGGCGGCGCGGGCCTGGGGCGGCGTTGCCTTCCGCCGGACGAGCAGGCCGTTCAGCAACGGCAGGCCGCTCAGCCTCGATAGCTCCCGCGCAAGCGCCTCCGATTGGTTGTAGCCGCGGCTGCGACGGCGCGGGCCCGCCAGTGGCACCGGCACCAGCGCCACCACCTCCTG
>CBDURB010000259.1:0-3069 GCA_965369585.1 uncultured bacterium | reverse complement strand
CCCATTGGCCCCATCGGCGCCGATGAGAGCGCGAGCGGTGTAGGAGCCACCATCGGTGCGGACGGTGACCGCGCCGGCCAGGCTTGAGCCTGATCCGCCGCGACCGCCTGGGTTGGCGACAACCTCCACGGAGCGAACCGATTCGCCGTCCCGGAAGACGGTCCCGGCGCCGACGGCAGCCTCGACGAGGTGCGCGTCCAGCCGGCTGCGCTGGGTCATATAGGTCAGCGGCTCATCGTAGCGCCGGTCAAAGGCAGAGCCTAGCCGTAGAGAGAACCGCGCTCCCGTAATGGTGCGTTCAACTACCGGCGCCAGGTCGACATCCTGACAGGAAGCGGCTCGAACGGTGACGCCGCCGCCGCACGGCTTGTCGCGGGGAAAGCGGGCGCGATCCAGCAGCAATACGGACGCCCCCTCGCGGGCAAGGGTGCGGGCGGCGGTGCTGCCGGCTGGGCCGGCGCCGACGACGATAGCGTCGTAGCGCATCACGCCATCAGTTTAGCAGGAGGGCGCCCGCTCGGCGAAGGGCTTTGCTGCTCCCCGACACCACGGGCTCTCGTTGGCCCAAGGCCCTCAACGGCCGCGCTAAGCGTTCGCTATGGCGATGCCGGCGGATACCCAGAACAGGAACTGCAGGAACACGCTTCCGCTGAGCATCAGATACGTCGCGGCCCGCTCCCGCCACTGGAAACCCAGACCCGCTATCAGGTTGACCACCAGGACCGCCGCCGCCGCCGCCGGTATCAGCAGGATATCGTTGCGAGAATGCAGGTCCGTAACCTCACCCAGAGGAGGAAACTCAATCGTGATCTGCGGGCTAAGGTCCGGGTAGATGGCGAACACGTATCCCCACAAGGCGAGGTTGACGAGGACGGCGGCCAGTGCCAGCCACTGGGCGATCCGGTCGGCCCAGATGGGATGGCCGCCGACGCCGTCACGCTGGACGGACTCCCTGCCGCCGGCCTCCGCCGATCGCTTGAACCGCTCCACCTCGGCGATGAACCGCGGCGGGTCCTGCGGACTGACCGCATACGTCGCAGCCGGCGTCCGCACGTAGATGATCTCCTCGGACGAACGGTGGGTGGAGTAGAACAGCACTTCCTCTCCGCCTACCTGACCGCGGCCGACGTGCAGGCCGGGCCAGTTCAACCCCCGCAGCGCTGGGCGGTCCTCGCCACGACCCAGGGAGAGCCCCTCAATCCGGTCCAACGGTATGAAGTGCTTCAGCGTCCCCCAGGCGATGGTGAGACCCCTGCCGTCCACCACGTACTGCATCGTATAGCAGGCGTAGGCCCAGAAGGCGAACACCAGGGCGAGAACGATGAGCACGAGGGCGCCGGAGATAGCCGTGAACTGGGTGAGCGAGACAGGCCAGGTCGTAGCCTTGGCGATGAGGGCGAAGGCAAAGCCGGCGGCGATCACAGCCGGCACGGCCGCCACCACCACCCCCAGTGTGCGCCGGGGTCTCTCTATGGTTACGCCTTGACTTTTGAGTAGCACGGGGTGCACCAGGAGGCGTACTTGGAATTGCGGGCCGTGATCACATCGAAGTAGATCTGCATCAGCCGCTTGGCGACAGGGCCCGCCTTGCCGCTCCCGATCGGGCGGTGGTCCAGCTCCACCACGGGCGTCACGTCGGCGGCGGTCCCCGTCATGAAGCACTCCTCGGCGACGTACAGCTCGCTGCGGTCGATATCCCGCTCCACCGTCTCCATCCCCATCTCCTCGCGGGCCAAATTGATCACCGTTTCGCGGGTGATGCCCACAAGGATGTTGGAGGACGGCGGCGGCGTGATCAGCCGGTCGCCGTCAACGACGAAGATGTTCTCGCCGGAGCCCTCGGAGACGTGACCCCGCTCGTCCAGCATAATCGCCTCGTCGAAGCCGTTGAGCTGGGCCTCCGTCTTCGCCAGGGCGGAGTTTGCGTAAATGCCCGTGATCTTGGCGCGGGCAGGAATGCTCGTGTCCTCCACCCGCCGCCAGGATGAGGTACAGCAGCGCGCCCCCTTCTCGATGTCCAGATAGGGCCCGAACGGCGCGATAAACATTAGAAAGTCGTCATCCAGGTCGTGCAGGCGAACCCCCAGCACCTCGGAGCTCTTATAGGCCAGCGGCCGGATGTAGACGTCCTCTCGGTAGCCGGACATCTCGACTAGCTTCGTGATTATCGACTGAAGCTCCTCATTGGAGTACTCGAATTCGATCCGCATGATGCGGCAGCTCTTGCGCAGCCGGTCGAAGTGCTCCTTCAGGCGAAACAGGTAGATCTGCTGCTCCGTATCGTTCCAGTTGCCGCGGATGCCCTCGAATACGCCCGTGCCGTAGTTGAAGGCGTGAGTCATGATGCCGATCTTGGCTTCGGCCAGAGGCATCAACTGCTTCTGGAAGTAAGCGTGTGGTACAGGCGCTTCCGGCATGCGGACGGCTCCTTTCGCAGCGGTGACCCTAATTATAGGCAGATCGCCGCGTTCGCGCCACAGCGCGATTCGTGGCCGCATGCCGCGCAGGGCCGTGATCCGGAGCGCTATGCGATGACCTCGACCTCTGCTTCGATCTCCACCGGAATGCCGAACGGCAGCTCCGCCATGCCCACGGCGGAGCGGGCATGAAGCCCCCTGTCCGGCCCGTACACCTCGAGTATCAGATCGGAGAAGCCGTTGATAACCTGCGGCTGCCGGTTGAATCCGGGCGCGGAGTTCACCATTCCGAATACCTTCAACCAGGTGGTTACCCGATCCAGATCGCCCAGCTCGCGCTTGAGGCTCCCCAGGATGGAGAGCGCCGCCAACCGTGCCGCCTGGTAGCCCTCCTCCAGCGAGACGTCCGCGTCCACTTTGCCCAGGGGAGCCGCGAGGGAGCCATCCGCGTTCTGAGGTCCATGCCCCGAGATGTAGGCGCGATCGCCGCGCACCCGCACCCAGGGGAAGGGAAGCGTCACCCCCGGCGGGAGTTTCATTGGCTCCGGGAGAGTGAGGCCCAGCTGCTGCAACCTCGCTTCAGCTCCGGAGGCCGCGCCGCCTACCGTTGACATGAGATGCTCTCCTCCGTGCCTGCGAGCGCCATGCCGAC
>CBDURB010000258.1:0-3077 GCA_965369585.1 uncultured bacterium | reverse complement strand
CGCCGATTGCGTGGACCCCGTGACATGTGGTGCAGTCCGGCACGTCGGGGTTCTCTTCCAGCAGGGCCGAGCCGTGGACGCTCCGGCCGTAGTCCTGATAGATTTCGTCGTGGCAAGTGGAACAGGTTTGGGTGATTTGCGTACGCGATTCGTGGAGGCGGCCCACGGCGTGGGCGGTGTGACAGTCGGTACACACAGGGGCGTCGACATCGCCCTGGGCCATAGCGTCGAAGTGCATGCTGTCCAGGGTGCGGGTGTAGTTCTCGAAATGGCACCGCCGGCACGGCTCATACTCTGCCCAGGCGAAGTCGCGGCGGCTGTAGACCGCCAGCGAGGGGTGAGGATAATCCTTATTCCGTTGGTGGCAGTCGAGGCAGTCAAGCCTGTCGCCGTGAGCCGATTGACGGTAGGTTTCGATATCAAAATACATGGAGAGCACCTCACCGCTGGGAAACGTCATTGAAAGGGTGGGGTCGCGGTGGCACTTGAGGCAGGTTAGATTGGGGTCGTCGCTGGAATCGGAGGGCCGAGCGAACGGGTTGGGCGCTTGCGTCGGCTCCTCGGCCAGAGCCAGGCCCAGCCTCGGGCTCAACAGCACCAGAGCAACGGCTGCGCAGAAGGCCAACGTTAGAAGGACGCGCAGCGTCCAGAGATAGGGGGCCGCCACGCCGGGCTCATCCCGCTTGGTCATCGCTCTCACTCTGAGTCCTCTCCGGGCTCTCCCCTCGTCCGTCAAATAGGGCGACATCTTCGAGCAGCGCGTGGCCGGTTCGCCCCCCATCAGGGTCGCCGGCGGCCGCCCCTGTAGTAGCGGCCAGAGCCGGCTCAGGGGCCGGGGAAACCGCCTGCTTAGCCCCAACAGATTTACTGCTGAGGAAAGCCGCTCTATGCGGGAACAGGGCTGGCGCTAGGCCGGCATATATCAGGTGTATTAGGAGCACCCAGGCCACCACCAGCATGGCGCTGTCGCTGTGGACACGCAGGGCGGCCAGGACAGCTTCCCCGGACACGAGGCGCACGGCCCGCACCGGAAAGAGGGCGATGAGGCCGGAGGAGCCCATCACCACCATGCCCCAGACGATGACCCAGTAGTCCAGCTTCTGGAAATAGGATGGCCTGCTAAAGGCGGTTCTTTGTTGCCGCAGGGCCAGGAAGTATCGGGCCATCTGCAAGGTGTCGCGAAGATCTTTGCCGTCGGGGATCATTTGCAGCGGGGTCATCATCCTGAAGATCAGGACAGCAACGAGGACCAATGCAACGTGGTAGAGGCCAGCGAAGATCAACACGCCACCGGCGATGTGGTGTATGAGGCGCAGGGTCTCAATGCCTCCCACAGAGTCCATAATCCACTGGCTCAGGCCCAGGGAATTGAACTTCTGCGGGAGCCCGGTGACGGCCAGCGCGAGGAGACTCCCTACAAACAGGGTGTACTGGGCCTGGCTATGCAACTCCAGAAGAAGAGCCCGTGCCTCTCTTCTCTTGGTCTCATCGGACAAGGCGTTGCCCATTCTGTATCACCTAGGGCTGCCGCGACGGCGTCGCCGACAATCGGCTAGTCGCCGCACTAGATCCAGGGTCATGTGCGCCAAGCCAAAGCCCAGGCCGGCGGCGATCAGCAGCACCGGGAAGCGCTCCGCGTAGTAGAGGCCAGCGGATCGGGAAGGGGAGGCCTCGTGGCCCAGCCACTCGCCGGCGAACCCCTTGTCGGCGCCATCATGACAGCCCCTGCAGACGGTGACCAAGCTGGCCGCTGTCAGGGGCTCCATGGGATCGTCAACAGCGGTCACCGCGTGGTCGCTGTGACAGGTAATGCAAGTGGCGGGTCGCTGGGGATCGCCGAATCGCACGACCTTGCTGTGGGAGGTCTGGCGATAGGTGGTCAACTCCTGTGCGTGACAGCGGCCGCAGTTTTCATCGACCGATTGAGGACCGAGCCGTGAGCGAGAATCGCTCACCGGTGCCGTAGTGTGTCCCGACAGCTCCGGGGAGTGACAGTCGTTGCATCTGGCGCCTTCGCCGCTGCCCGAGAAGATAGGCTGCCCATGCACGTCCCGGGCATATTCTCCGGCTGCAGCCAGGTGACAACGGATGCACATCTCCGCCGCCTCCGTCCAATAAGTTGCGAAGTCCAGGGGCTCGGTACGATCAGGTGGGCAGACCTCGCGGTCGTCGTGGCATGTGACGCAGGTCAAGAGGGCGTGGGCCGAGTCCCAAAGCTCACGGGCGTCCACATACAGGGAAAGGCTCCGCCCGTCAGCGAAGCGGGTCTGGAAGGAGGGGTCGCCGTGGCAGGTCAAGCAGTACGAGTCGTTACGCGGCGGCTCTTGGATGAGCGGCCATGGTCGCTGGGCCACCCATTGGACAGGGGAGATGGCCGGCGAGCTGCTGGTGAGGGTAGTAGCAGAAGCGCCATCCGGGCTGGGCGGGCGCTCGCCGTCGACGTGGAATAGCCACAGGCTCAGCGCCAGCGTCAGGACGGCCAGACTGACCGCCAGTAACGATGTCCTGGCCATTGTAACCTAACACGCCGTTCGCCCGACGCGGGGCATCTGCTCAGCGGCGGCGAACGATGATCCATACTTATGTTACTAACTCAGATTGGACTCCCACATGGTATCGAGGGCTCAATCTGAGCAGTACAGGTGTACCTAGGTCCCTGCAGTGATGGTAGTCAAATGTCTAGAGACCGCTAGTCCCAGAAAGTGCTGAGGCTCTCAGCACTTATCGCTATTTTGTCGCCATTTAGATAGTGGTACGTGGTGTGTGTATACATCACTCTGTTGGGGGAAGAAGTCAAGCAAGACAGGGGCGAATGAGGGAGGGATTACGAGAGAATTGGCCATGTGGGCGAGCGTGTCGCCGGCCATGCCAGGGTGTGCGGTGGATAACGGCAGCCGCCGGGCCGAATGTGAGACCGAGGAAGGGCACGACCCTCTGCCTAGAAAGCAGATGGTCGTCCGTTGACGACCATCTTGACGAACCCTCTTCTACTATTGGAGCGGGCGATGGGGATCGAACCCACGGCCCTCTGCTTGGGAAGCAGATGCTCTACCACTGAGCTACGCCCGCTCCGGGCG
>CBDURB010000257.1:0-3101 GCA_965369585.1 uncultured bacterium | reverse complement strand
ACGTTGTTGTTGCGGGGGCCGCCGGCGTCGGGGAGGCCGCCGGTGACGGTCTGGGGGCGCGGATCGTCGATGGTCAGCCCCAGCTCGCCCATCGCGAGCTGGACGGCGGCGGGAAAGCAGGAGTAGAGGTCGAAGAAGGCGATATCGTCCACGGTAAGGCCTGCCATGCTCAGGGCGCGGCCGGTGGCGGCGCGGATGGCGGGTGAGGAGTGCAGGTTTATGCGGTCGCTGACGAACCACTTATCGTTGGCATCGCTGCAGCCCCAGAGGTAGACCCAGCGGTCCTCCGGGATGCCGAGCTCGCGGGCGGTATGGGAGCCGGTCATGATGACGGCAGCGGCCTGATCCACCTCCATGATGGCGTTCATACGCTTTGGGTAGGGGAAGCAGATCATGCGGTTGTCCGGAGAGACAGTAGTGATCTCCTCGGCGGTGAGGGCGTTGGGGAACCAGGCGTAGGGGTTCTGGGCGGCGACGGCGGAGAAGCGTTGGCAGAGGGCGCCCAGGCGCTGGCGGTGTTGCTCGATGCTGAGTCCCAGGTGGGCGCGCAGGGCGTTCTCGAACAGGGGGTAGACGCGGCTGGGCATGACGGCGCCGTGGAGGGCCTCGACTTCATTGAAGCCGGTGCGATTGTCGCCCTCCATCTCTTTGGGCACCGCGCGCTCGTGCCAGGGGAGCTTGGCGCCGGCCCTGCGGGAGCGGCGGGTGGAGGCGAGCACTTCGGCGCCGCAGAGGAGCGCGAGGCGGGTCTCGCCGCGTACGATGCTCTCCGCCGTGTTGTTGATGAGGCGTTGGGGCGTGTCGCCGCCGATGGCGGTGTAGATGCGGTGGGCGGGGCTGGCGCCCAGCCGTTCGGCCACCAGGCCGGGGGAGTCCAGGAATGGCCAGGCGATGATGTTGACGATCTGGAGGCTATCGATGCGGGCCAGCAGCCCCTGGACGCCGGCGTCGTCCTGGGCAGCGCGGGCGGCGATCTCCATCATGTCCAGGGGCTCGCGCGCGTCGGCCAGATCGCGGGAGCGGTTGACGTACTGGCCCACGCCAACGATGACCGGCAGGTTGGCTGAGGACATGGCGTGCTAACTCTAACGCAAAGGTGAGTGACGGTCTAGCTTTGCCGGAAGCTCACAGGGGTAGGCCGATTGACACACGCCGCAACATGCCTATAATCCTAGCTATCTGAGAGAATTTCTTGGTTGCCCCAAGACAAGGAGGGTCCCCATGTTACCACGCAGCCCCGGCCGCTACTTTCTCCTGTTTGCGGTATTGGCGTTAGCCTCCGCGCTGGTCTTCGCCGCCTGCGGCGACGACGACGATGGTGGCGGCGGCACGGACATATCGGGCGTCCCTGAGCTCGAGGACGGTGTTTTGACCGTAGGCTCGGACATCGCCTACGCGCCGTTCGAGTTCTATCAGGAGGGGACGGAGATCGAGGACGGCCTGGACATCGATCTAGCCATAGCGATTGCCGAAGAGCTCGGCGTGGAGATCGAGTTCCTCAACACCGGCTTCGATGGGATCATCCCCGCCCTTCAGACGGAAGACTTCGACATCCTCGTCTCAGCGATGACGATCACCGATGAGCGGTCGGAGGTGATAGACTTCGTGCCCTATATCACCGTGGGCACGGGCATCGTCGTACCGACCGGGAACCCAAACAACATTCAGACCCTGGACGACCTGTGCGGCCTGAGCGTGGCGGTGCAGGTGGGCACGATCCAGGTGGACATGCTGGAAGCGCAGAACGATTCGTGCGACGACTCCATCGACATCGTCGTCTTTGACACTAATCCACTGGCGGTGGCGGACCTGCGCACAGGCGGCACCGACGCCAACTTCTCCGACTTCCCCGTATCCGCCGAGGACGCCGCCCAGTCAGAGGGGGATCTGGAGGTCGTGGAGACGCAGATCGCGCCGGAGCCGTACGGGATCGGCGTGCGCACGGAGTCGACCGAGCTCAAGGACGCCATCGCCGATGCTATCCAGGCGATCAGGGACAGCGGCGAGTACGACGACATCCTGGCCGACTGGGATCTGGAGGCCGTGGCGCTGCAGTAGACGTACCTCTTATGCCCCGCTGACGCAGCGGCCCCCGCGGCTACCGACAGCAGCCGGGGGCCGCTTTGCCTAGGCGCCATGAACGTCATGGAAATGGACTGGCTACTAGCGATACGGTTCGACGTCGACACCGTCGGCGACTTCCTCTTCAGTCCGATAATCCTGCGGGCGATGCGACAGACGCTGTACATCGCCCTGCTGGCGATGGTGCTGGGGGTTGGGCTTGGGGTCGTGCTCGCGGTGATGCGCAACTCACGCAACCCGATCGTGTCCGCGCCGGCCGGGGTGTACGTGTGGTTCTGGCGGGCGACGCCGGTGATCCTCCAGCTCCTGATGGTGTACTTCGGCCTGCGGCAGCTCATCGATGATGACATCTTCCGCGACAACTGGACCCGCTTTCGGGCGGCGGTGGTTACGTTCGGGCTGAACGAGGCGGCGTACATGGCGGAGATAGTGCGAGGCGGCATCCAGTCGGTGGAGGCGGGCCAGATGGACGCCGCCAAGTCGCTGGGGATGACCAACCTGCAGGCGCTGAGGCGGATCATCCTCCCCCAGGCGTTCCGGGTGATGATCCCACCCACCGGAAACGAGTTCATCGCCATGCTGAAGAACACCTCAGTGGCGTTCGCCATCGGCGTGGTGGAGCTGCTCAACGCGGCCAGGATACAGGCCGCTGCCAACTTCAGACCGATGGAGCTGTACACGGTGGCGGCCTTCTGGTATCTGGTGCTGGTCTCCATCTTCAGTCTTGGCCAAGCTGAGCTGGAGCGTGTCCTGGCTGTCTCCGAGCGGGAGCGGCCGGAGACGCTCCTCTCGCGGGCGCTGGCGATAGTGTCGTCCGGCAGGCGCGTGGTTTGAGGCCGCGGGAACGCGGGCGTAGAATGTTGGGGCGATGCCTGCGCCGTTCGAAGGGCACTATCACGCTGCCTTCATGGTTCGGAGCCTGGACGCGCATAAGCGTTTCGGGCGCCTTGAGGTGCTGCGGGGCGTCGACATGGACGTGGCCCCGGAAACCTGGAATCCGCCTCCGGAGTTGATTCCCC
>CBDURB010000256.1:0-3114 GCA_965369585.1 uncultured bacterium | reverse complement strand
CTTTGCCGCGAGACGGTCCGCTTCTCCGCCAACGCCATCCGCTGCGTCCATCGCCGCGACTTCGAGGCGGCCGAGGAGCTGATCGCCAGGGCCGCGGCCAACCTTAAGGAGATGGACTCTGCTCTCGTCCAACATCCGGACATCCTGAACGCCGGATACGTGCACGATGCCCAGAAGGAGTATGTCGAGGCCGCTACAACCCTGGCCCTCATCGCCGGGCGGCCGCTGCCCTCGCCTGACGATCTGGGCGTGCTCGCCCCGGCCTACATGAACGGCATCGCCGAGACGATAGGCGAGCTGCGCCGGCATCTCCTGGACTCCCTCCGTGAGGGCGACGTCCCGCATTGCGAGGACACTCTGGGCGCCATGGGCGACATCTACGACGTGCTCGTTACGATGGACTTCCCGGAGGCGGTTACCAGCGGCCTGCGCCGCAGCACCGATGCGATGCGCGGCATCCTGGAGCGCACCCGCGGCGACTTCACGATGGCCGCTGTCCAGCGCGAGCTGGAGGAGAAGCTGGACGAGTTCGGTAAGCGGCTCGGCTCCTGACGGATAGCTGATGTAGCGGAGGCCTTCAGCGCTCGCTGTCTAGGCTGACCTCTCGAAGGGAACACCTCGGTTACCTGCGTCCGCCTGTAGCGTTATAGTGTGCGGAGACATCTTGTGACCTCTGACCTTCGCATGCTAGCACCCCTGCTGGCCGGGATTGCTCTTCTCCTCGCCGCCTGTGGGGACGATGGCGGCGTGGCCGTCACTGTCACCACTGGTTCCACTGCCACGCCGACAGCTGCGCCAACGGCCACCGCGATGCCGACCGCAGCTCCCACGCCTTCCCCTACGGCTGCTCCATCGCCGACGCCGGAGGCCCCGAACGCGGCGCCCATCGAACTGGACGCCGGAGTGGCTTCGCTTGGTGAGGACGTGCTGCTACCGACCTTGCAGGCGGGAGGCGTTCTCAACCTGGACCCCATACAACTGGCCGGGGAGTTGGGCATCACTCCTCCCCCTTGCGCTGCCCTCGTCTTGTACCTCAGCTGGCAGGTACGCCAGCCCTACCCCCCGGAAGGCGTCGACATCGAACTGTACTGGACGCGCATGGGGGGAACCGAGCTAATAGGGGAGGGCACGTCCGGCCAGACCAGCCGTGGCTGTGGGGCTATACAGGTCGTGAACAATAGCGCAGTCGAGGTGACGGTAGAGATCCGCTACGCTATCGGCGAATTCACGGGCTGAGGCGCCCGCGGTCCGAGATTCAGCTCAAGACCAGAACTCGTCGTAGGCACGCTGGTCTTGGAAGAAGTTCCACGCCTCCGTGATCTTCCCGTTGCTGACGTGGTAGACTTCGACCTCTGACGAGTCTAGCTGCCTGCCCTGGCGGCTTGCCGTTACCCGGATCAGCGCCACCGCGTGCTCATCGTTGGCCAGCACGTCGTGCACTTCGATCCGGGCAGTACCTCCGCTCAGCTCCGCGATCCGGGCGAACATCGCGAACACCGCGTCCCGGCCTCTGTGCTCGCCCGAGAGCAGGTTGTTGCTGGGCATGTGCCACACAACATCTTCGCTGAACAGCTCCCTGAGCGTTGCGATATCGCCCTTCGCGAACGCCTCGTACCCCTTCCTGAGAAGCGCTGCGTTTGGATGCTCTGCCATATTACCGTACCTCCTTCCGGTTGAAATTGGCGGCCCCAATTGTATCGCGAAGGTTCGGCAAGTCAACCCTGGGTCCCAGGTCGGCGTCACCGCCTATCGTATCTCCAGTAACTCCACGTCGAAGATCAGCGTCGCGTTGGGAGGGATGGCGCCACCGCCGGCGCCATCCTCGCCGTAGGCCAGGTCCGGCGGGATGATCAACCTTCGCTTGCCGCCGACCTGCATCGTCGCCAGCCCTTCGTCCCAGCCCCCGATCACCCGGCCCTCGCCGATCGTGAAGCTGAACGGCGTCCCCCGGTCCACGGAGCTGTCGAACTTCGTCCCATCGGACTCCAGCCAGCCGGTGTAGTGGACGACGACGGTCTGGCTCGCTTTTGGCGAGTCTCCTCGGCCCTGCTCTATATCGCAGAACTGAAGGCCGCTGCCCGTAGTTACCGGCTTCCCCTCTATCTGTGGCGGTCCGTCCGTCATGTCGCCTCCATTCGTTGCGGGCGAGGCAGGGTTACACGTGAGCGCTGGTGCTTGACCGCCGCCACCGCAGGCGGCCAACACTATGGCGGTGGCTCCCAGGGCCGCCGCCATAGTCATCGCAAGGCGCAATCTCATGTGTCCGTGCCGTACCTCACCTATCGATAATCATGGATCGCGTACCATTCTACCGACAGGCAAGGCGGGATGCCATCTAAAACCCTTGTTCTAATCTTGCTGGGGCGCTACAATAGCTCGTTAGGTTCAGCTCAGCCAGGAGGCCTCTTGCATGCCCCTCAACTCGATAATCGTGCGCGGTGCCCGCGAGCACAACCTGAAGAACATCGACGTAGAGATACCTCGCGATAAGCTGGTTGTCATAACCGGCGTGTCCGGCTCCGGCAAGTCCTCTCTGGCTTTCGATACGATCTACGCCGAAGGGCAGCGCCGCTACGTGGAGTCGCTCTCAGCCTACGCCCGCCAGTTCCTGGGGCTGATGGAGAAACCGGACGTGGACTACATCGAGGGGCTCTCTCCGGCCATCTCCATCGACCAGAAGGGCGCCTCCCGCAACCCCCGCTCCACCGTGGCCACCCAGACCGAGATATACGACTACCTGCGTCTTCTGTTCGCCCGCGTCGGCCATCCCCACTGCCCCCAGTGCGATCGCCCCATCGAGCGTCAGACCGTGCAGCAGATCGTGGACTCCATCCTCGCCCTGCCGCCCGGGAAGAGGCTGATGATCCTCGCACCGGTGGTGCGCGACCGCAAGGGGGAGTACCAGAAGACGTTCGAGGACGCCCGCAAGGCGGGGTTCGTCCGCGTCCGCGTGGACGGCGCCGTGCGTGACCTGGGTGAGGAGATAGCGCTGGACAAGAACAAGCGCCACTCTATCGATATCGTCGTCGATCGGGTGGTGACCGAGGAGCCCGTCGAGGACACCTCGGATAAGACTCGCCTGTCGGACTCCGTGGAGACGGCGTTGCGTCTAGG
>CBDURB010000255.1:0-3125 GCA_965369585.1 uncultured bacterium | reverse complement strand
ACATCTCGCGTTGGTAGACGCGCATGGCCTGAATCATGGAGCCGGAGCGCTTGAGGCTCCGCTGCCCACGCAGGGAGAGGCCGTCTCCGTCAACGGTAGCGATGGCGTCTGTCATTCCATGTCCTCAAAGAGGGCAACAATCTCGTCGAAAAGATCTGGAGGGACATCGTCCAGTGGTAGCGACTCTTTCATCTTCCCGCACGCATTGCAGTAGATGTCGACCACATGCGCTTGAACATGAGCGCCCCAACCGTCGTAGCCAGTCAGCCGGTGGCAGTGTGGGCACCAGGTCTCGGGGTAGGCTGCGAGTACTTGCTCTGTCATGCGGCCCGCACCCGTCGCCAGAGTCTGGCCATCAGATTCGTTGTCTTTTCCTGTGGGCGAGTTGTGCGATAGGGTCGCTTGCCGCCGACCCGCTCCCAACGGAGGGCATGTGCCCTGTTCGTCTTACGACCGATCTGCCGAACTTCGGATGCGGGCCAAGTTCGCTGCATCTCAGCCTGTACTCGGGCAAGGTCATTGGTGATGCCGCGGTGAACGACCTTGCGTCCAAGGATGACGTGGAACTTGTACGTGTCGCGCTCTGTCAAGCCGCCACAGCCTTCCGCTGCTTGGGCTCCACGATGTTCCCGCACTGGAGGCACTGGCGGTAGAGCCCGTCGATGTCGTGGTGACGGATGAGGTCGCCGCCACAGCGGCGACAGCCCCTGAGATACACGCGGAGCGGGTTAAACTTCATCGCCCGAGCGCCTTGTTGATGACCCACCACCAGGTCCAGCCGAACGCGGTGAAGGCAGCGAACGAGCCGAGGGCAAGCTTCCACCAGTCGCAGCGGTGCCTCACCACGGAGAGGCGGATAGGGCCACGGCGACGCCAGTTCATTCCAGCGCCTTCCGTGCGGCGCGGCATAGGGCCTCGTGGGGTGTCTTGCCTCGCCCTTCATAGGTTGCACCGACCGTCACGCGGCATGAGGCGATGCCCTCTAGCGTATGAATGCGGACGAACTTCCCGCCGAGCGCTTCCAGCAGCCCATCCGTGGTCACGTTGGGCACCCAGCCGCGCTCCCATTCCTCTGCTGACCACACGACGCTGGCTGCGTCTGCTTCCTCAGCGACCAAGCGCAACTCCATCAGGCGTTCGGCCAGCCACAGGTGCAGGGCCTCTAGGGATTCGACTGCTGTGGTCACGACTTCCTCCCAAGGTGGGTCGCTCGCCGTTACGTCCGTGCCCAGTGCCATGCGCAGCATCGTCCCACACCTCCCCCCATGGCGCAAGACACGACAGAGGCCCCCGCCGCTACGTTAGAGCGGAAGAGGCCTCCTGCCCGTACCCAGAACCGTCCGAGCGGGCGTCCTGTACCGCGGTTCCCCAGGTGGCTCAGCCGGTGCTACCGACGATGCCGTCTTACTCCTTGGGCAGTTCAGGCGCCAGCATCATAGCACAGCAACGCCCCCACCGAAGCAGGGGCGAAGCGCTGTGTGCCAGTTGCGGAACACTCACGCACCCAGGTCGACCGCCATCCTACCACAGAGTGCCTGGGCGGTCAGGCTGCCTCACGGATAGCCTCTGGCTCTTCAATCGTAGTCTCCCACGGAGCCTCTCGCAGCGAGCAGCGATAGCAAGCACGCTCAGGACGCCATGAGTGCTCCCGCTCGTATCCCCATGCGTGCAGTCCCAGCCAGCAGCCGATCCGTCCTAGCATCTCAGCACCTCCGAAACTCATTCTAGGGCCTCGCTAGTTCGGGGCCACATCCATCAATATCATAGCAGCCTCCGCCCGACCACCCCCCCCTATCCATGCCTCCACGCACCAGGGGGCTAGGGAAGCGCGGGCTGGTACGCAGGAGCAGGGCGGACGCCCTTGCGAGCGTTACAGGACATGCAAGCGGGGACGATGTTATCGATCGCGTGCCTGCCGCCGTGCGCCAGCGGGACCACGTGGTCTGCCGTCAGCACATCGGGCTTGCTGCCACAGTAGGCACAGCGGCCCTGGTATCTAGCCTTGAGCAAGCGCCACTCAGGGAGGGTGAACGTGCCCTCGGCTCCAGCCTTAGCAGCTCGCCGGCGGAGGTCGCCTAGGTGACGGTTCTCAGGCGTCTGGTAGCGCCGCCGCATGTACTCCGCGAACGCTGCCCTCTCCGCCGGTGTCTTGGCAGCCCACGCTTCACGTTGCCGCTGCGACGCCCGCTGCCGATGCCGCTCGTGTGCAGCCGTGGCACGTACTACCGACTCAGGTAAGGCTCTCTCTATCACCTCCGCACCGTATCGCAGCACGTGACTAACGCACAAGAGGATAACGTCACCGGCTAGCGTGGGCCATGCTGGCTATCCGCCACGTGGACCGGGCATGAGCAACGGTATGCGTACGTGCGTGGGCCACGCAGCGACGGATGCCATGCACTGAGCGCCGGCACGCACGATCATGGACGCAAGAAACGGGGCGCGGACACGGGCGAAGTCCACATCCTGAGCGTGGGCGTGGCACGTGCGGAGCACACGTGGGGAGCACGGGGCAAGGGGCGCGCGGGTGCGCGTGGGGACGGGGCCTCTAAGTCCCTTTAGTGGGTCATGGGTGGGGTCCAGGGTTCGGCGCTGCGCGCAGCACGGGAAGCAGTGACGTCTACCGCACCACCGCCAGCGCAAACCCTGGATACTTGACAACCGTACTAGCACCAGTTACAGTTACTGGCATCCTGATACCGCGGGGGTGAGTGATGGAGCGTACGTTCGTCCGGTGGCTCAAGAAACCACAGGTCAGATCCCAGAGCGGCCCTGGTGGCGAAGGACTTGGGCTCGCCGTCTACGAATACGGCGATCGCTTCCGCATCGAGCTCGACATCGTACGCGCAGTCACCACGTACAAGAACAAGACGCTCTGGACTATCAGGCTCGACCGCAAGACCCTTAGCACCGTCGGCGCCATGATCGAGATATGGCCGGAGGCGGAGTGATGGCAGGCACACGGCACATCGTCAGCGTTCTTGAATCTTGGGATCAGGGACCGGGCCAGTTCCTCGCCACGCTCAGTGAACAGCGCAACCTCACCATCCGCGCCGCATGGAAGTACTACGAGGGTGATCTGCACAACGAGCGCGACTGTTCACGAACACGTATCTTGCGCTATG
>CBDURB010000254.1:0-3137 GCA_965369585.1 uncultured bacterium | reverse complement strand
CTGCCGAGGATGAGTACGAGGGATGGGAGACGTACACGAACGAGAAGTTCGGCTACACGCTCAAGTACCCCGGTGATGCCGAGATTATGGGCGCTGATCTGGACAAGACCGTAGATTTTGTGGGCCCGCTGGTTGATAACGAGCGCTGGCCCTGGCTAACCGTGAACCACTTAGACGCCGATTTCTATCACCCGCCCGCGGGCGCCGACATCTACGAGTGGGTCACCGAAACCATCCCCTACGATGAGATCGGCCCGGAATTCAATGTGGCCGGTATTCCCACGGTCCACCTGGTGGACGAGAGGAGTCCGCAGGCCTACGCCGCTGACCGGTACTACTTCGTAAAGGACGGGCAACTCTTCGTCATCATGGTACTTCACGCTGGCGACCAGCAGGATTGGGACCTGTACGACAAGTTCTTGAGCAGCTTTACCTTCCCGTGATGTGCAGCCGCGGCGCTGACATCCGCGAACTCAGGGAGGCCGTGGAGGGGGTAGCGGTGTGCGCAGTTGGGGAATGCTCCACGGAAGAGGGGGGTTTGCCCGATTGCCACGAGACAGGGTGCGCCTTATGCTTATGGTAAATCACACCGAGGGTACGTTGCGGGGTGGTGGTAACCCGGAGGTCCGGGGAAGGTAAGATAGCATGAGCGGAAAGGGAAAGCGGCGCCGCGAGGCCCGCCGTAGGGCGCGGCAGCGGCGCGAAGATCAATCAGCCGAACGGCCGCCACTGGAAGAGGGCGTGGCGGCGGATGCCGCCGGGCCCGCGTACGAGGAGAGTCCCGGCCGCGAAGAGGAGGCCGTACCCTCCGCGGCGGAGGCGCGGCACGGCCGGGCCGCTCGCAAGCGGGCCAAGCGCGGAGAGGTTGGTACGTGGGACCGAGTGCGCAGCCTCCAAGTGCCGCCCTGGCTGATCGTGACGCCGGTTCTGGTGATAGGGATCGGGGTTCTCGCATACCTTATTCTCAGTAGCGGCTCTTCCGGGACAACCGGGGGCGGCGTCACGGAGTTGACACCCGACCCACGGGTGGCAGGTCTGCCGGTGGATGACACTATGAGCGTCAACGTGAACGACGTCAACTTCAGCAGCACGGAGCTCTCAGGCAACGCTGGAGATGTAATCGAGATATTGGTGACGAACACGGGGACGATCAGCCATAACATGGTGGTGGCCGGATTGGACGACGAGTACGACACCGGCGATGACTTCGAGCCGCAACCGTTTGCCATCCAGCCCGGCGAAACGGGACGTCTGGTAGTGAAGCTAGACCCGCCGGATGCGTACCGGTTCCGCTGCGCCTTCCACCCGACAATCGAGTTCGGGACGCTAACCCTGGGGTAGCGCTACAGTTTGGCTACGAAGCCGCGCATGCGCTCCAGCGCCTCCTCGATGAGGGCGTGGGGAGCGGCGTAGCAGCAGCGGATGTAGCCGCGTCCGCAGTCACCGAAGGTGGAGCCGGGGATCACGGCCACCTTCTCCTCCATCAATAGCCGTTCTGCGAACTCGATGTCGTCGAGGCCGGTCGAGCGCACGGAGGGGAAAGCGTAGAACGCGCCGTGCGGGTCGAAGCAGGTGAGGCCCATATCGTTCAGTCCGTCGACGATGAGGCGGCGTCGGGAGTCGAACTCTTTCACCATGCGCTGGGCCTCCTCCTCGCCGTTGAGGATCGCTTCCAATGCGGCGTATTGGGAGGGGGTGGGGGCGGACATGATGATGTGCTGGTGTATCTTCATCATCGCCTCCAGGAGATCAGCGGGGGCGCAGACCCAGCCCACCCGCCAGCCAGTCATGGCGTAAGCTTTGGAGAAACCTCCCAGGAGGATGGTGCGCTCCCGCATGCCGGGGAGGGAGGGGAAGCAGGTGTGAGGCATGCCGTAGGAGAGGCGGTCATATATCTCGTCGGAGATGACGATGAGATCGCGTTTAGAGGCCAGGTCAGCGATCTCTGCCAGGCCTTCGCGGGTCATCTGGGCGCCGGTGGGGTTGGAGGGGTAGCCAAGGAGGATGGCCTTGGTACGATCCGTAAGGTGGGCCTCCAGGTCCTGGGCGCTGACGCGGAATTCGGTCTCCATGCCGGTGGCGACAGGTACGAAGACGCCGCCGGCGAGCTGGCAGACCGGGAGGTAGGCTACGTAGTAGGGATCGGGCGATAGGAGTTCGTCGCCGGGGTTGAGGACGGCCAGGACGGCCAGCATCAACCCCTCAGAGACGCCGATTGTGATGAGGATCTCGTTGCGGGGGTCGTAGCGGACACCGTATAGACGTTCCAGGTGATCCGACACCGCCTCGCGGAGCTCTGGCAGGCCGTAGTTGGACGTGTAGTGTGTCTCGCCCTGGGCGACGGCGCGGAAGGCGGCCTGGGAGAAGCGCTCAGGGGTGACGAAGTCAGGCTCGCCCACGCCCAGGGAGATAACGCCGTCCATGTTGGCGATGAGTTCGAAGAAGCGGCGGATGCCGGAGGCGGGGAGGGTGCGAACCCTATCAGAGATAAACTCAGGCTTAATGGTATAGGAGCTTTCGGTCACTTCGCGGTCGCCTCCGGGGGGCGGGGCAGGATAGGTTCGACGCTCCAGGCGTCGTTTGCGTAATCGTAGCAGAGGCTTAGCCTAGTGTCATCCTGGCGGGCTTCAGTGGGCGCCAGCCGAACGGTGAAGCAACGGCGGTCCGGGTGCTGCTCTTGGTGCTCCACCTCGGCGACGGTGCGCCAGCGGCTGCGCCAGAGCACCCGCAGGGGGCGTTCAGGTGGAGCGCAATGTTAGAGTAAGCGGACGCATGCGCCAGACACGCGTGCTTGCGGATTGAACTGCAACAGTTTGTATTTTTCTCCGGGCGCGCGCTCGGCACTGAAGTACAGTGGGTACGAAAGGTTTCCGCAGGTATTGCGGATTATGTCTGTATCCTTGCCGCGAGGGGGATGAAGTTGAAAGTTGGTACTCGTGATCTCACCGCTCGCGCGCTTGGCATACCACGATGCACACATGGCTCGAAATACCTTGTCATTCTGGGTACGAACCACCCAGATTCGGCAGCGAGCGGTGTTACGCACTGTCTCGTCCCACAAGACCATATATAGATGAGGCATTCGATCAAGGCTGTCGATTTTGTCTGATGCGTTGGCCTTGGTTCCAGCTTTGATT
>CBDURB010000253.1:0-3167 GCA_965369585.1 uncultured bacterium | reverse complement strand
AAGCCATCTGAGGCGGGCGCCTTCCGCACCGTCTTGTTCACCGACGTAGAAGGATCGACCGCTCTGACCCAGCGCCTCGGAGACGCGAAGGCGCGGGAGGTGCTGCGGGAGCACGAGCGCATGGTGCGGGAGGCGCTGAAGGCCCACGGCGGCGCGGAGGTGAAGACGATGGGGGACGGGTTCATGGCGTCGTTCTCCTCGGCGACGCGGGCGCTGGAGTGCTCCATCGCGATGCAGCGGGCGTTCGCGGAGCGCAACGAGTCGGCAGCGGAGCCGATTCGGGTGCGCATCGGCCTGAACGCGGGGGAGCCCATCGCGGAGCACGACCCAGACGGGCGCAGCGATCTGTTCGGGACGGCGGTGAACGAGGCGGCCAGGATAACGGCCTCGGCTAAGGGCGGCGAGATACTGGTGGCGAACGTCGTACGGGAGCTGGCCAAGGGCAAGGACTTCCTGTTCGCCGACCGAGGTGAGGCGTCGCTGAAGGGATTCGACGAGCCGGTGCGGTTGTACGAGGTGCGCTGGCGGTCCTTCGACTCGTCCGCTGACGCGGACGGCTCAGGATGAGCGGGCAGTAGGTATGGAGCCGCGCATCCAGCACTCGCGGGCCGCGAGTAGGTGACGCGGAGGAGCTATAGTGGCGGATTTGTCGCCACACTAATTGCGAGAATGGGCGGGCCGCGAAAGGAAGGGCAGCGTGAAAGAGTTCAAAGACAGGGTGGCGGTCGTGACCGGTGCTGCGAGCGGCATCGGGCGAGCGATGGCGGAGCGCTTCGCCGCCGAAGGGATGAAGGTCGTCCTGGCCGACATCGAGGAGGAGACCCTCGCCAAGGCCGAAAGCGAGATGAAGGCCGGCGGGGCGACGGTTATCGCTGTCCGGACCGATGTGTCCAGGGCGGCGGACGTGGAGGCGCTGGCGCGGAAGACCATCGATGGTTTTGGCGCGGTGCATGTCTTGTGCAACAACGCCGGCGTCGGCCCAGCTAAGGGCGCAACGTGGGAGCTGTCCGAGGCCGACTGGCAATGGGTGCTGGGGGTCAACCTCTGGGGGGCGCTTCACGGCATCCGGGCCTTCGTCCCGATCATGCTCGATCAGAACAGCGATGGCCACATCGTCAACACAGCGTCGATAGCGGGGCTACTGTCCGCGCCTTTTGCCGCAACTTACTGCGTGGCCAAACACGGCATTGTCACCCTGTCCGAATCGCTGCATATCGAACTGGCCCAGGTGGGCTCCAAGGTAAAAGTATCGGTGCTCTGTCCGGCCTGGGTTAAGACCCGGCTCATGGATGGAGATCGCAATCGCCCAACCGAGCTTCAGAACGCCCCCGATCAAGACAGCACGACTACTCAAGCGACGATGATGAACCAGGCCTTCAGCCAGCTTGTGGCGTCTGGAACCGACCCTAGAGAGATAGGTGACCTTGTTGTCAATGCCATCCGGGAGGAAAAGTTCTATATCCTCCCCCATCCGGAGTGGAAAGAACAGATGCGGGTCCGGATGGAGGACATCCTGGAAGAACGCGTCCCCAGCGTTGAGCCGGGCCTCTGACCGCGCCGCCGGAAGAGCTTATCGGCGTCGATAGTGTAGGATAGGGCCGCTATGGAGCCCTGTCCGGCGGCATGATCCGACTCCTCGCTCTGCTGGGGATCCTCGGCATCTCCTTCTCGGCGATCTTCGTGAAGCAGGCCGATGTATCCCCCTCCACCGCCGCCTTCTTCCGTAACGCCTACGCGGCGCCGGTCCTGTTTCTGGTCTGGATGTCGATTCGGGGCGGCGACGACCGCCCTGTCGCCTTTCGGCTGATGGCTGTGGCGAGCGGGGTGTTCCTGGCGCTGGACCTCACCGTCTGGCACCGCTCCATCGACCTGATCGGCGCCGGGCTGGCGACGGTCCTGGCCAACACGCAGGTGGTGTTTGTGGGCTTGATCGCCTGGGTGTTGCTGCGGGAGCGCCCCACCAGGCTGGCGTTCCTCACGATTCCGGTCGTCTTCGCCGGCGTGGTCCTCATCTCCGGTCTGGGGCGGGCCGACGCCTTCGGGGATGATCCGCTGGCCGGGGTGGCGTTCGGCGTGCTCTCCGGGGTCGCTTATTCGGGCTTTCTGCTGATCTTTCGGGCGTCTAACCGTGGGCTAGCCCCTGTGGCGGGGCCGCTCCTGGACGCCACGGTGGGCGCGGCAGTAGGGTCGCTGTTAGCGGGGGCGACAGATACGGGTTTCAGCTTCGCCTTCTCCTGGCCGGAGCACGGATGGCTGCTGGCGCTGGCGCTGGTGTCGCAGGTGATCGGGTGGCTGCTCATCGCCGCGGCGCTGCCGCGTGTGCCGGCGCTGGAGACTTCGGTGTTGCTGCTGCTACAGCCGATGCTTACGGTGCTGTGGGGGCTGCTGCTGTTCAGCGAGTACCTTTCGGGGTTGCAGTGGGCGGGTGTGGTGCTGGTGCTGGGGGGAGTGGGCGTGCTGACGCTGCGGGGCAGCGTGGAGCGGCCGTCGACGGCGCCAGCGGAGCCGTAGGGCGGCAACCGCCTGCACTGCCAAACGGCTACGCGACAGCGTGTGGATGGTGTAGGATAGGGCCGCTATGGAGCCGCGCATCGGGTATGCTCAGACCAAGGACGGGGTCAGCATCGCCTTCTGGACGCTGGGCAAGGGCCCGCCCCTTCTGTGCCTGCCGCCATTAGTCTACGGCCACCTCCAGCTAGAGTGGCAGTGGCCTGAACTTCGCCGCTGGTATGAGCGCTTGGCGGAGAGGAGAAGGCTCGTCCGGTACGACCCCAGAGGCACCGGCCTTTCGGAGCGTGACATAGCCGACTTTTCCCTCGACGCCTTCGTCTTGGACCTGGAGGCGGTGGCGGACCGACTGGGCTTGGAGAGGTTCGATCTGTACGCGTTAGGCGCTGGAACAAGGATCGCCATCGCCTACGCTGTTCGCCATTCGGAGCAGGTATCGCACTTGATCCTCTCGCACGGCTATGCGCGAGGCCGCGATGTACCGGCAGTGGACGAGTTGCTCGAGCGAGACTGGGAGCTGTTTACCGAGACCGTTGCGCACCTTCTCGTTGGGTGGTCGAAGGGCGAGCTCGCGCATCGCTGGGCTCAGTTCATCCGGGCCAGCGTCACCCACGAGGTATACAAGAGGGCTTATCCCCAGATCATGGAGCAAGACGTCA
>CBDURB010000252.1:0-3175 GCA_965369585.1 uncultured bacterium | reverse complement strand
GTACAATGCCGAGTCGACCCGAACGCCAGGGCCGCCCGGCACCGACACGAAGCTGACGGTGCCCACAGACGGCAGGAAGTTGTTGAACGGGTCTTCGGCGGCGATACGGCACTCGATCGCCCATCCCTGGATGGAGACCTTCCGATAGGGCAGCTTCTCGCCCGCCGCCACCAGTATCTGGTCGGCGACGAGGTCTACCCCGGTAACCATCTCAGTTACCGGGTGCTCTACCTGGAGGCGAGTGTTCATCTCGAGGAAATTGGCCTGACCCTTTCGATCCACCAGGAATTCCAGAGTGCCGACGCTGGTGTAGCCGGTGGTCTTGGCCGCGCGCAGCGCCATCTCCTCAAGCTGGCGTCGTAGCGTTGGCTTAACCGCTGTGGACGGCGCTTCCTCTATCATCTTCTGATGGCGGCGCTGGATGGAACATTCACGCTCGCCTAGGGAAACGACGTTGCCCATGCTGTCAGCGATGATCTGCACCTCGATGTGACGAACCGGATCCAGGAACTTCTCCAGGTACAGCGCGCCGTGTCCGAAGGCGGAGGTCGCTTCCTTGCTGGCGGCCTCCAGAGCCATAGGCAGCTCCTCCGGTCGGTATACGGTGCGCATCCCGTGCCCGCCGCCGCCTGCGGTTGCCTTTATCATGATCGGGTAGCCGATGCCGGTGGCTGCGCTGGCCGCCTTCCCCTTAGAGGTGACCTCCTCGCTCCCGGGCACCACGGGTATGCCCGCCTCCCGCATGAGCTTGCGCGCCTGCACCTTATCGCCCAGGGTGCGGATAGACTCCGGCGAAGGTCCCACCCAGGTGAGGCCGGCATCCACGCAGGCCTGTGCGAAGTCCGCGTTCTCGGCCAGGAAGCCGTAGCCGGGGTGCACAGCGTCCACGCCTGCCTTCTTGGCAACCTCGATGATCCGTTTGATGTTGAGGTAGCTCTCGCGCGCCGGCGGTGGGCCGATGAGGTACGCTTCATCGGCGTTACGTACGTGAAGCGAGTTATGGTCCGCTTCCGAATAGACGGCGACGGTGGTGATGCCGATCTCACGACAGGCCCTCACGATGCGGAGGGCGATCTCGCCGCGGTTGGCTATGAGGAGCTTCTTAAACAAGGAAGGCTAACTATTGCTCTGCTCTATATCAGTCACAAAGATATTCTATCACGCTCTTGTATCACGCCTCTGCCGCGCCGGCAAGGGGACGATTGTTAAGATTGGATGACGAAGCGTTAACCCCTCTCCTCCACCTCCGCCTGCATGCGCGCGATAAGCTCATCCAGCTTCATCGCGCCCAGGTCCTCGCCGCTGCGAAGGCGTACTGCCGCCGCCCCCGCCTCCGCCTCGCGGTCGCCTGTCACCAGCATGTAGGGTACCTTCTGGAGCTGGGCGTCGCGGATCTTCGCCTGCATGCGCTCGGCGCGGGCGTCCACCTCCACCCGTAGCCCCGCCCCTCGCAGCGCGTCGGCCACTGTGTTCGCGTACTCGATGTGCCGGTCGGCTATCGGTATGACCACCGCCTGCACCGGCGCCAGCCACATCGGGAACGCTCCGCCGTAGTGTTCGATGAGGACGCCGAAGAATCGCTCGATCGCTCCCAGTAGCGCCCGGTGCACCATGACCGGCCGGTGCTCCCGGCCGTCCTCGCCGATGTAGCTGATGTCGAACCGCTCCGGCAGGTTGAAGTCGAACTGGATCGTCGTGAGCTGCCACTCACGGCCCAGGCTGTCCAGGAGCTTGACGTCGATCTTGGGGCCGTAGAAGACGGCGCCGCCCGCGTCGATGTCGTGCGGGAGGTTGCGGTCCTGGATCACCTCGCGCAGGACGTTGGTCGCCATCTCCCAGTCCTCGATTGAGCCCGCGTACTTCCCCTCCGGCGAGCGGGTGGAAAGGTAGACGTGGAACTCCTCGAAGCCGAAGGCGCGGAAGAAGAGCTGCATGAAGTCCACGCAGCGCTCTATCTCCTCCTTGACTTGGTCCGGCCGGCAGAAGATGTGAGCGTCGTCCTGGGTGAAGCCGCGCACGCGCATCAGTCCGTGCAGGACGCCGGAGCGCTCATAACGATAAACCGTGCCCAGCTCCGCCAGGCGCATCGGCAGATCGCGGTAGCTGCGCAGGCCACTCTTATACATCTGGATATGGAACGGGCAGTTCATCGGCTTGATGTAGTAGTCCTGCCCGTCAATATCCATGGGGGAGAACATGCTCTCCTTGTAGAAGTCCAGGTGGCCGCTGGTCTCCCACAGGCTGGAGCGCCCAATGTGGGGTGAGTAGACCAGCTCGTAGCCGTGCTTGTAGTGCTCCTGTCGCCAGAAGTCCTCGATGATGGTGCGCAGGCGGCCGCCTTTGGGGTGCCAGTAGACCAGCCCCGGCCCGTATTCCTCGTGGAAGGAGAACAGGTCCAGCTCCCGCCCCAGGCGGCGGTGGTCTCGTCGGAGCGCCTCCTCGATCTGCTCGAGGTGGCCTTGGAGCTCTTCCTCCGTCTCGAACAGAGCGCCGTAGATGCGCTGGAGCATCGGGTTGCGCTCGTGCCCTCGCCAGTAAGCCCCGGCGATGCTCATCAGCTTGAACGCCTGTACCTGCCCCGTGCGCTCCACGTGCGGTCCCTGGCAGAGATCGACGAACTTGTCGTGCTTGTACAGGCTCATCTGCTCGTCCTCGATGTCGTCGATCAGCTCCAGCTTATAGGGTTGCTCCGCGAACAGCTTTCGCGCCTCGTCTTTGGATACCTCCTCGCGCACGAACGGCACGTCGGACTTCACCCTCCGGCGCATCTTCTCCTCGATGACCGGCAGGTCGTCGGGGGTCAGGGACCGCGGCAAGTCGAAGTCGTAGTAGAAGCCGGTATCGATGGGCGGGCCGATGCCGATCTTGGCGTCAGGGAACATCTCCAGCACGGCCTCGGCCATGATGTGGGCGGCGGAGTGTCGCAGCCGCTCCAGCCGTTCGTCTTTGGACATCGCTTCAAACTTCTCCGTCATCGCTATCCTCCGTCGTCCGCAGCCGCTTGAGCAGCCGCCATTGCACCACAAACAGGCCCATAGCCACCAGCGCCAGCAGGACCATGGCTGCCACCAGCCCCCACTTACCCTCAGCCACGGCCAGCACGCCGAACAACGTCGCCAGTGCCAGCATACCCAGCGGCGCCGCCCACAGCCACAGCCGCATCAACCGCATCGCC
>CBDURB010000251.1:0-3180 GCA_965369585.1 uncultured bacterium | reverse complement strand
CCTCGTCCAGCGTCCGCCACATCGTCTCCCGCTCCTCCCAGATGTCCGGGAGGTGGCGCCCGGCCAGCTCATCCAGTTTCTGGCTCGCCGCCTCCACCCAGGCCTCCTCCGTGCCCTCCCCAATCTCCACGGCCTTCCACTCCGGAATCGTGTACAGCGCCTTCAGGAAGCTACCCTCCGGCAACCCATGTCGCGCCTCGAATTCCGCCAGCACACCCCTGTCCAATCGCGCGATCACCTGCCCGAAGTCGAAGAAGATGGCGCGAACTCTCCCGTCTTGTTGCATACTAGAACCCCTTATATCGGTTCGCTATCGGCAGACGACGGTCACGCCCGAAGGCGCGGGGCGTTATCTTCACCCCCGGCGGCGCCTGCCTGCGCTTGTACTCGTTCCGGTTCACCATCTGGATCACCCGCACCACCAGGTCGCGGTCGTAGCCCATCGCCACGATCTCCTCTATGCTCTTGTCTTCCTCCACGTACGCCTCCAGCACCGGGTCCAGCTCATCGTAGGACGGTAGCGTGTCCTGGTCTATCTGCCCCGGCTTCAGCTCCGCTGAGGGCGGCTTCTCCATCACCCTCTCCGAGATGACCGGCCCGTCCCGCCAGGTGTTGCGATGGCGCGCCAGCCGGTACACCAGCGTCTTCGGCACGTCCTTGATCACGGCGAACCCGCCGGCCATGTCTCCGTACAGCGTCGCGTAGCCGGTCGCGAACTCGCTCTTGTTCCCCGTCGTCAGCGTCAGCCATCCGAACTTGTTCGATAGCGCCATGACCACGTTGCCGCGGATGCGCGACTGGATGTTCTCCTCCGCCACGCCCGGCTCCGTCCCCGCGAACACCCGCTCAAGCATCTCCAGGTACGCCGCGTGCGCCGGCTCGATGGGGATGACGATCAGCTCGATCCCCAGCCTCTCCGCCAGCTCCTGCGCGTCCTTCATGCTCCCCTCGGAGGAGTATCGGGAGGGCAGACTCACCCCCACCACGTTCTCCCCCCCGATGGCGTCCACTGCTACCGTCACCACCAGGCTGGAGTCGATCCCGCCGGACAGCGCGACGATGACCTTGCCGAAGCCGGTCTTTCGCACGTAGTCGCGCGTGCCGCTGACCAGCGCCGCGTACACCTCCGCCTCCCCCTCCAGCGGCGGCGCCAACCGGGGTTCCAGCGCGGGCTTATCGGCGACGAACGGCCCGTCGCTGAGCGCGACGTGTCGCACCTGCGCGCCCTGAGCCGCTCGCTTCGCCTCGCCGCACTCGAGGTCGCAGACCAGCAGCTCCTCCTCGAACATCGCCGCCTGGGCCACCAATTCGCCCTCGGGGCTGAGCACCATAGAGCCACCGTCGAACACCAGCTCGTCCTGGCCGCCCACCTGGTTCGTGTAGCAAACGAACACGCCGTAGTCCCTGGCGCGCGTGGCCAGCATCTGACGGCGGAACTCCCCCTTGCCCGCGTGGTAGGGCGAGCCGTTGATGTTGACGATGACCTGCGCCCCCGCCTTCGCCTGCGCCTGCGTAGGGTCCCCCGGGTGCCAGATGTCCTCGCACACGTTCAGCCCCACACGCACGCCCGCCGCCGTGTACGCCGGACAGCCCTCGCCGGGGCGGAAATAGCGCAGCTCGTCGAACACGCCGTAGTTGGGCAGCCTCTGCTTGCGGTAGACATCAGCCAGGCGGCCATCGTGGATCACCGCCGCCGCGTTGTAGATGTCGTCGCCGTCCACGTCCACGAAACCGACCACGGCGGTGATGCCGCCGCAGCCCTTCACCACCACCCCCAACGCCTCCCGATTGTCCTTCAGAAACGAGGGCCGCAGCAGCAGGTCCTCCGGCGGGTAGCCTGTCACCGTGAGTTCCGAGAAGGAGACGATGTCCACCCCCAGCTCGCGGGCGCGCTCCACGTATTGCAGCACCCTGGCGACGTTCCCCTCCAGGTCGCCCACGGTGGTGTTGATCTGGGCCAGCCCGACTCGAAGATTACGCATGACGATTAGACTTAGTGTACACGTTACACCATTACGCTACCACCGCCCCCTCACGGCGTCAATCCGAGCCCATTATCCGTTGGCCCCCCGCACGCGGTCAACGCGCCGCCGTTCCCCCTACACCCAGCCCGCGCTATCATGGCTGTGTAGATATGACCGCGACCGCCGCCCCACCCGCGACCGATCTCGCCGCTCAGGTACAAGGGCTCTCTTTCACCTACGCCATGCCCGGCGGGGAGCAGCGCCCCGCACTGGACGGCCTGACACTGGATGTCCCCTCCGGCGCCGTATTCGGCCTCCTGGGACCCAACGGTTCCGGCAAGTCCACCCTCCTCTCCCTCCTCGTCGGCCTGCGACAGCCCTCCGACGGCGACGTGCGCGTCCTGGGCCAGCCGCCCTCGGCGGCGATCCGCGCCCGCATCGGCCTCCTCTTTCAGGAGACCAGCCTCGACCCCCTCATGACGCCCCGCGAGACGCTGTGGCTCCACGGCCGCCTCTACGGTCTGGCCGGCCACACCCTCCGCACAACCATCGCGCCGCTCCTGGAGAGCGCCGGCCTGACGGACCGCGCCGATTCGCTCATCTCCACCCTCTCCGGCGGCATGAAGCGCCGCCTGGAGCTGGCCCGCGTCCTCCTGCCCTCGCCTCAACTCATCCTCCTCGACGAGCCCACCACCGGCCTTGACCCCGACGCCGAGGCCGCCCTCTGGGCCCGCCTCCACGAGGCGAACCAGACCGGCGCCACCATCATCCTCGCCACCAACAAGGTCCACGAGGCCGATAAGCACTGCCGGCAGGTCGCCTTCATCCACCGCGGCCGCCTGGCCGCGCAGGGCACGCCCGCCGAGCTCAAGGCCGGGCTCAAGCGCGACGCCGTGTGGGTAGAGTGGCCGGACCTCCCACCCACCCTGGCGGATGAGATCGCCGCCTGGGAGGGCGTCGGCAAGCTCACCTGGGCCCACCCCACGCTCCACGTCACCGTCGACGCCGCCTCCGCCTTCGTCCCCCGCCTGTTTCAGATCGCCGGCGACGCCATACGCGCCATTCGCATCCGGGAGTCCACGTTGGAGGACGCCTACTTCGAATTCAAGAAGGACGAGCTTCCGGAGAACTTCGAGAAGCGCATTGAAGACCCCGAGGAGTTCCGCTTCGAGGTCGGCAACGTGTTGATGGAGGCCGCGCGCCGCATCGACGAGTG
>CBDURB010000250.1:0-3190 GCA_965369585.1 uncultured bacterium | reverse complement strand
GCTTGTCGGAGAGGGGTAGTCATAGCTCTTCCGCTGGGCGGTGAGGCCGTTCCGCCACTCCCACGCTGCGCATCAGGAGTGGCCGCAGGGCAGCGTAAGCGTCCTCCAGCCGCTCCGGCCTCCCGGAGAGCACCCAGTTGATGATCACCTCATTCAGAGCGCCGAACCAGACTCGGCCCGCGATCTCGGTGTCGATGGGCTCGATGACTCCCTGCCGCACGGCCTGAGCGAGGTGCCGCTGGATGACTGCGGCGAACTCGTTGCGTATCTCCGCCATCCGCCGGTGGAAGTCGCGGCCGGCGCCCAGCGCCTCCAGCATGAACACCCGGGCCAGGGCACGGTGCCTGGCGAAGGTGCGGAGCACCGTCAGCAGGGCGGCGTCCGCCTTAGCGATGGGGTCATCGTGGAACGCTATCGACTCCTCAATCTTCTCCAGCAGCCGCGTCGCCGTCCGCTCCAGCAGGGCGACGAAGATCGCCTCCTTGCCGGGGAAGTGAAAATAGACGCCCCCCTTGGACGTCCGCGACTCACCCGCGATATCGTCAACGCTGGCGTCACGGTATCCCCTGCGAGAGAAGACACGGAGGGCCGCATCCAGGATACGGCGGTGGCGGTCTCGGGCTCGGGTCTGCTGCATCGTAAAAGCAACCGACGCGTCGGTCGCTTTTATCCTAACGAGAGCAACAATCACGAGCAACCCTTTGTAGCTATAGACTGCCCCGCGCGCTAGGATAAAGAGCGGCATGTCCAGTGAGCGGACGCAGCAAGTGGGGCGAATGTTCGGCCGCATCGCCCCGCGTTACGACCTCCTGAACCGGCTGATCAGCCTGGGCATGGATCGACGCTGGCGTCGAACGGCGGCCGCCACCGCTCAGCCAACCGACGGCCGCGCTCTGGATGTGGGCGCGGGCACCGGCGATCTGACGCTGGAGCTGCGCCGCCGCGGGGCTGTCCATGTTGTCGGGCTAGACCTCTCGCCGGAGATGCTGACCGCCGCCCGCTCCAAAGCGGCGGCCACTGGACACCGCGACGTGTCCTGGGCCCTGGGCAACGCCCTCCATCTCCCTTTCCCCGAGTCGACCTTCGACTGCGTCACCAACGCCTTTCTCCTGCGCAACCTGGCGGACCTGCGCGCCGGCCTGACGGAGATGGCCCGAGTGCTGAAGCCGGGTGGCAGACTGGTGTGCCTGGACATGACGCAGCCGCCGCCGGGGCTGTTCGGGGCGCTGTACCGATTGTACTTCAACCGCATCGTGCCGCCGCTGGCCGGCGCCATCAGCGGCGACTCCGCCGCCTACAGCTACCTGCCCAACTCCCTCAAGGGCTTCCCCAACGCCACAGAGCTAGCCGTGCTCCTCTCTGAAGTTGGCCTGACTCAGGTCCGGGCGCTCCGGCTGGGTGGCGGGGCGGTGGCCCTGCACAGGGCCCGCAAGCCGATGCTCCGTGCCTAGCCCCACGTTGACAATTCACAAACTTTCACGCACCATTGGCTTGCTCTGCGATAGCGAAGGCGCGAGGCGGAGTTGAAGGGGCTTGCAGGCCCGCACCGAGCGTATGAGAGGCCTCCTTGGTAGGAAGCGAGCCGACAAGGAGCCAAACCAAGGTACATCGCTAGTCAGAAGGAGGAGGCGATGGCGAAACTGAAGATACCCGCCGGCCTTCAAGGGATCACACCCGAATGGCTCACCCAGGCGCTACGTCAGACCGGCACTATTACGGACGCGACCGTCAGGTCGTTCGAATCGAAGGCCATTGGAGAGGGCGCCGGCTTCAGGGGGCAGCTCGCTCAGGTGGCCCTGCGCTATGAGGGCTCAGATGACGGTGCGCCGCGCTCGCTCGTAGCCAAGTTCCCCTCCGACGTGCCCGAGAATCGCTACATCGGCAACCTCTTCCGCTTCTACGAGCGCGAGACCCGCTTCTACCAGGAGATCGCCGACGAGGTGGAGCTCCGGACCCCACGCTGCTACTACAGCGCCATGGACGTCGAAGCCGACGAGTACGTGCTGCTGCTGGAGGACCTGGCGCCGGCCCTCGTTGGTGATCAGGTCGCCGGCTGCTCCCCCGAGGAGGCGGAGCTGGCCATCCGGCATCTGGCTAAGTTCCACGCCACCTGGTGGGAGAGCCCACGGTTGGCCGAGATCGGCTGGATGCCCGCCAGCAACGATCCGACGCAGATGCAAGCAGTGGAGGGCTCTTATCGCGACACGTGGGACTCGTTCATGGAGCGGTTTGGCGATAAGCTGCAGGCTTCCATGGTACGCACCGGCGAACGGCTCGCAGATAACATTGCCAGCATTATGGCCCATATCGCCGAACCACCCCGCACGATCATGCACGGGGACTACCGCCTCGATAACCTCTTCTTCGCCACTGCTGAGGGTGGCGACCCGCTGGCGGTCATCGATTGGCAGATCGCGTTCCGCGGGCGCGGCGTGTTCGACGTCGCGTATTTCTTGAGCGGGAGCCTGCACCCCAAGGAGCGAAAGGCCAAGGAGATGGACATCCTGCGGTCTTACCACAGCATCCTCACCGAGAACGGTGTCCGGGATTACAGCTTCGATCAGTGCCTGCACGACTATCGGCTCTCAACCCTGTTTTGCCTAGTGTACCCGGTGATCGGCGGCGGCTCGTCCGACATGGGAAACGAAAGGGGGGTCGCCCTTTGGAATGGTTGGTTGGATCGAAACGTCGCTGCCATTCTCGACCTTGACGCCGGCGAACTGCTGGCGAAGTGACCTTGCCCCCAAATACTGGCGTCGTCCCCTGGATCGTTTCTTTCAGCAGCCTTACGAGGACACTGAATTTGTCCTCCATGTACGCCTCTACCATTACGTGATCGATATCTGGCTCTGAGCCGTCCGCTGTATCCGAGACCAACACCTCCGGTTCCACCAGGGCCCGCAAGCCGATGCTCCGTGCCTAGCCCCACGCTGACAGCCTTCCTACAAAGCCTACGTTGACAATTCACAGACTTTCACGCACCATTGGCTTGCTCTGCGATAGCGAAGGCGGGAGAAGTGTTCCTGGCCCATCGTGCGGCTGCGACGTCGACTTCGGCGAAGGGCGCGAGGTGGAGTTGAAGGGGCTTGCGAGCCCGCACCGAGCGTATAAGAGGCCCCCTGGAAGGAAGCGAGTCGACAAGGAGCCAAACCAAGGTACATCGCTAGTCAGAAGGAGGAGGCGATGGCGA
>CBDURB010000249.1:0-3191 GCA_965369585.1 uncultured bacterium | reverse complement strand
CTGGAATATCCTGGCAAAGACAGCCCGCTTGCGATATACTGCCCGCGGATAACCCTTACGCAACCGTTAAGGAGGAGAGCATGAGGGACGTCGCCGTCATTGGAGCCGGCATGACACGGTTCGGGAAGTTCCTGGATCGCAGCATGAAGGAGATCACGCGCGAGGCAGTGGACGGGGCGCTCAGCTCCGCCGGCACGGACAAGTCCAAGCTGGAGGTGGCCATCGTCGGCAACGCCGCCGCGGGCCTCATCACCGGCCAGGAGTGCATCCGCGGGCAGGTGGTCCTGCGGGAGATGGGCATTGGCGGCATCCCGATAATCAACACGGAGAACGCCTGCGCCAGCTCCTCCACCGCCTTCCACATGGCCTGGCTGTACGTCGCCTCCGGCATGTACGACGTCGCCCTGGCCGTAGGCGTCGAGAAGCTCTACCACGAGGACAAGAGCAAGTCGTTCGCCGCCATCGGCGCCGCCGTGGACGTGGAGTGGGCGCAACAGATGCAGGCGGCGATGGCAGCCTCCAGGGGCAACGGTGAGGGCTCCGATCAGCCCGCGCCGGGCTCCGGGGCGGGGAAGAAGCGCTCCATGTTCATGGACTTCTACGCCGCCTTCGCCAGACAGCACATGCAGCGCTACGGCACCACTGCGGAGCAGTTCGCCCGCATCGCCGTCAAGAACCACTACCACGGCTCCCTCAACCCTCACGCGCAGTACCGCGAGGTCTACACGCTGGAGGACATCCTCACCTCGCCACCGGTAGCGGAGCCCCTCACAAGGCTGATGTGCTCTCCCATCGGTGACGGCGCGGCGGCGGCGATCCTCTGCTCAGCGGAAAAGGCGAAGCAGTTCACCACCAAGCCCGTGAACATCCTGGCCTCCTGCGTGGGCTCCGGCAGCGACCACGCACCGGACGAGCCCGGCATCACCGAACGGGTGGTTCAGCAGGCGTACAAGCAGGCGGGCGTGGGGCCGGAGGACCTGAGCGTCATCGAGCTACACGACGCTTCGGCGCCGGCGGAGCTGGTGCTATACGAGGAGCTGGGGCTCTGCGGCCCCGGCGAGGGCGGCAAGCTGATCGACGCCCGCGCCACCTACTTCGACGGCCCGATGCCGGTGAACACCAGCGGCGGCCTGATCTCCAAGGGTCACCCGATCGGAGCCACCGGCGTCGCCCAGATCTACGAGGTCTTCACGCAGCTCCGGGGCGAGGCGGGCGAGCGGCAGGTAGCCAATCCCCGCATCGGCATGACGGAGAACGGCGGCGGCATGGTGAAAGGCGAGGCGGCGGCGCTGGCCGTGCACATCTTCTCGGTGTAACAGCCGGGTAGGGGAGCCCCAGTGGACTACGGAAGCCTCATCGTTGAGCGGACCGGCGCCGTCGCTACCATACGCCTCAACCGGCCCGAGAAGCACAACGCCCTCAACGCCCGGCTCTGTCACGAGCTGATCGACGCCCTCGACAAGCTGGAGGCCGACGACGGCGTCAACGTCCTCGTCCTCACCGGGGCGGGCGAGAAGGCGTTCTGCGCCGGCGCCGACATGGCCGAGGCCATAGGCCCCGACTCGTCGGGGAACGCCAGCGACGGTGGAGCGCCCAGCCCGCCGGCGGAGGCCGTCGCTCGCGTCCTGCGCACCCGCAAGCCGCTGATCGCCGCGGTCAACGGCTACGCCTACGGGGGCGGCGCCGCGCTGGCCATCAACTGCGACATTAGGGTCGCTTCAGACAACGCCCGCTTCCGGTTCATAGGCGCCAGCTACGGGCTGGTGGTGGGCGCATTTCAGCTCCCTCGGATCGTGGGGGCGCCCCTGGCGAAGGAGCTGATCTTCACGGCCCGGACTATCGACGCTCAGGAGGCGCTGCGAATAGGTCTGATCAACCACCTGGTCCCCCTGGAGCAGCTCGAATCGACCGTCGCCGAGATGGCTGCGGCCATCGCCGCCAACTCCCGAGCGGCGGTGATGGAGTCCAAGCGGGTGATCGACATCGCCACCTTCAGCCGGGAGGCCGCCCAGCACGAGGTGAAAGCGAACGTGGAGCTGCGGCAGTCGGAGGAGCACCGGGAGCGGTTCCGGGCAGCCGCCATTCGGGTCACGGGCGAGGAGTAGGCCTAGGGACGCGCCTTCGTCGGGGCTTCTGCCAGCGCCCCGGTTAGCTCCGCCAGATCCCGCACATCATCCAGCCGCGCAATCAAGCCAACGGCCCCCTCCGTAGCCTCGCCCGGGAGCACGCCCTGCGCGCAGTCGCGGAACTTCTCCGTCAGCTCCTCCCAGGAGAGCGGCCGTGAAACGTCACCGCGAGGCGTATCCACGCGCAGGAACTGCTCCTCGCCGCCTCTGAGCACGATGCGCACCTCAGCGTAACCGCCGATGGGAAACGTGCCCCCCGACTCATCGGGGCCCTCGCCCACCTCAATCTTCGTCATCATCTTCCGCACCACTGGCCGGCTGACGGCTTCGTCCGTGAAAGAGTCCAGCGCCACTCGGCCGTCCACGAGAGCGGCCGCCAGGCAGTACTCCAGGCTGAACTTCCCCTCCAGCCCTGTGGCCGGCGGCTCCCCGCGCAGGGGCATCAACGATCCGCGGCTGACCTCCACCCGAACCGCCTCGATGTCGGCGGGGTCGATCCTGTGTCGATCCTTCATCTCGAGGACAGCGTCCAGCGAGCGGTGGACGGCATAGCAGCAAGGATAGAGCTTCACCCCGAAGCCGGATGAGGTGATCTGGTATGGCCGGCCCAGAGAGGCGATCGAGTCCAGGTCAGGCTCAGCGCCGCCGCTCATCGCGCGCAGGAAGCCGCTTTCGCCCTCCAGGGCGCGGCGATCGGCGGTGAAGCCGCGGGCCGCCAGCTCCGCGGCCACGACGCCGTTACGGGCGGCCCAGCCGACGTGCAGCGGCTTGGTCATCGTCCCGAAGTTCTGCTGAAGGCCCGCGGCCAAGGAGGCGGCGATGCCGAGGGCCATCTGAGTTCGCGCGGCATCCAGACGCAGGAGGCGCGCGCAGGCCGCGGCCGCGCCCAGCGTCCCCAGTGTGGAGGTGGAGTGCCAGCCCAGAGCGTAGTGGGCCTCGCCGATGGCGCGGCCCAGGCTCGTCTCCACTTCGAACCCCAGCACAAAAGCGGTGAGCAGGTCGCGGCCGCTTCTCGACGCCTTCTCCGCGACCGCCAGGACGGCCGGCAGCAGGGGCGCGCTGGGG
>CBDURB010000248.1:0-3198 GCA_965369585.1 uncultured bacterium | reverse complement strand
GCAGGAGCTGATGGAGCAGCTGGTCATGGGCGGACGAATGGTGATCCCGGTAGGGAGCCGCGACCTGCAGGAGCTTGTGCGGGCGGTACGGAGCCCTGAGGGGCCGGCGCAGACGAACCTGGGGTCCTGTCGGTTCGTGCCGCTGCTGGGCCCCGGCGCCTGGTCGGAAGAGACCGCTCACTGAGCGGTCAGGCCAGACCCTCCACTGACATAAGCCGCACAGGGCGCGTTATTTGCTCACCAGACGGCGGCAAAGCTCGTCCGGAAATCGTTAACTGGAACGATTATGACGCGTTCTCCCCATTGACTGACAATATAGGGAGCCGGATTTTCGAAAATTAGCCATCGAATACGCCGGCAACCGCTAGACAAAGGAAGGAGGTGACAATAAGATATGGCAGTCAGTTCCCCTGGCAGGCTTCGTAGTTCGGAGAGCTCTTCCATGCGCAAAAGTCTTGGTGAGTTCCTGGTTTTCCTTGCAGTGGAGAAAGGGGCATCCGCCAATACGATAGCCGCCTACAAAAATGACCTCCAGCAGCTCGCCGACTTCATTGGGTCCCGCGCAAACAGTGACGGCTGGCAAAGCCTGAACCGGTCCGATATCCAGGATTTCATCCTGGACCTTAAGCAGCGAGGCTACACGGAAACGTCCGTGGCCCGCAAGGTAGCGGCCGTCCGCTCATTCTTCGCGTTCTTGGCCGCAGAGGGCTCCATCACCGCTAACCCCACGGAGGGGCTCAGCTCCCCCCGTGTGGGGAAGACGTTGCCCAAAGCGATCAGCCCCAATGAGGTCGACGAGCTCTTGGAGCAACCAGCCCGCCGCTCCACCCCGGAAGCGAAGCGGGACCGCGCGATGCTGGAACTCCTGTACGCTACCGGCATGCGGGTGACGGAGCTGGTGTCCCTGGACATGGAAACCCTGAACCTGGACCCGCGCTCCCCGTTCGTGAGATGCATAGGCAAGGGAGCGAAAGAGCGCTCGATCCCCATCCACGACCACGCCCTCGAGGCGCTGAACGGTTATCTCGAGGACGGCAGGCCGATGATGGTTCGCAACCACGAAGAGCCGGCGTTGTTCGTCAACCGCCGTGGAGAGAGGCTCACCAGGCAGGGCTTCTGGCTGATCCTCAAGGGCTACGCCAAGTCAGCTAATCTGGGCGATGGGGTAACGCCGCACACGCTGCGCCACTCCTTCGCTACCCACATGCTGCGCGGCGGCATGCCCTTGCGGAACGTCCAGGAGATGCTGGGTCACGCCAACATCTCAACCACCCAGGTCTATACCCACCTCACTAGCGACCACGTGCGGGAGGTCTACGAGCGAGCACATCCGCGCGCTCAGTAGCGTCCACGTCAACACAGTGTGGTGATGGGGAGGGCGGCGTACGGAATACGTATAGCCGCCCTCCTTCTGTTTATGGGGGCTATCGCCGCCTGCGACGGCGATAGCCCCGCACCTACACCCACACCGACCCTAGCGCCGACGCCCGCTCCCACAGCCGAACCCACTCAGGCCACACCGCCACCGACAGAGGAGCCACCTGACCGTGACCTCATCGATCTGGCGCAGCGGTTCCGCGGCCTGCCGCCGGACACGCCCCGGATCGCTCGCCAGTCGCCGTTCAATTACGGAGCCGGCGACCGCGAGGAGTTCACGGTCCTGGAACTGAACGAGCCTTCGCTGCGAACGGCCACCGCCAGCGTACAGGCGGTCACGCAGCGCGCCTACTTCTTCGTGGAGGACGGCCTGGGCGTGGACGCCTCAGCCCTGGAGACGATCACCAGCGACTTCGAGACGCTGGTCTACCCCCGCGTGACCGCCGCCTTCGGGCGGGAATGGTCGCCGGGCGTGGACGGCGACACCCGAATCAGCATCGTCCACATTAACCTCAACGGCGCCGGCGGTTACGTCAGCTCCTCCGACTCCTACCCCCGGTCGGCGGTGCCCCGCGGCAACGAGAGGGAGGCGATATACCTGGACGTCTCCTTCTTGAACTCGCCAGGGGCTGTCTACAACGCGATCCTGGCCCACGAGCTCCAGCACCTGATCCACGGTAAGGCGGACGATGGCGAGGAGGCCTGGGTGAACGAGGGCCTCTCGCAGGTGGCGGCGGAGCTGGCCGGCGGCGGGACGTCGGCGGCAGGCAGCTTCCTCGCCGCCCCAGACAATCAACTCAATCACTGGCCGCAGGGCGGCGGCGTCCACTACGGGGAATCGCAGCTCTTCTTTCGCTATCTGCTGGACCGGTTCGGCGGCCGGCAGAACGCGGCGGCGCTTGTGGCCACACCAGAGGACGGGATAGCCGGGGTGGACGCCTACCTCCAGCCGTTCGAGACCTCGTTCCTTGAGGTCTTCGCGGACTGGCTCGTCGCCAACAAGCTGGACGAAGCCTCAGGCCCCTACGCGCACGAAGGAGCCAGCCTGACCGTCTCAACCGTCACCACGATAGGCAAGACCGGCGGGGGCGACGGCAGCGTCAGCCAGTTCGCGGCCGACTACCTGGAGATCGATCCGCCGGCGGGCGGCGCCGTCTTCACGTTCGACGGCTCAGACCAGGTGGGCATCGGTATAGAGCCCCGCGACGGCGCGTTCTGGTGGTCGAACGCGGGTGACAGCATGGACAGCCGGCTGACGCGCGAGTTCGATCTCAGCGGGCTTACCTCCGCCACTCTGCGCTTCTGGACCTGGTTCGAGACCGAGCTGGGCTGGGACTACGCCTACGTCGCCGCCTCCAGGGACGGCGGCCAGACCTGGGAGGCGCTCCCCGGCCGTCAGACCACGGAGTTCGACCCGGTAGCGCTCGCCTACGGGCCGGGCTACAGCGGCAGCAGCGACGGCGAGTGGGTGCAGGAGGAGATAGACCTCACACCGTACGCCGGCAGCGAGGTGCTGCTACGGTTCGAATACGTCACGGACGACGCGACCCACGAGCGAGGCTTCGCGGTGGACGATATCGAGATACCGGAGCTGGCTTTCGCCGATGGCGTGGATGCCGGGACCGGATGGCAGGCGGAGGGGTTCCGCCGCATCGAGGAGCCGCTGCCGCAGCGATTCCTCGTGCAGCTCATCGAGCGAGGCGAGCCGAATCCGCCCAAGGCGGACCGCCTGGAGCTGGGGCCCGGCAACCGGTTTGAGATAGCGTTGGACGGCCCGGCTACTATCGTCGTGGCGGCCGTCACCGAGGGGACGACGGAGGC
>CBDURB010000247.1:0-3202 GCA_965369585.1 uncultured bacterium | reverse complement strand
CCAGCGGCAGCTCGCGACGGAGCATCGTCATCTCGCCCGCCAGGTCGTCGGCGACCGCGGGGTCCTTCGCGACCTCCGGGAACAGTTCTCGCAGCTTCTCGTCGAAGCCGGGTGCGGTGGAGCGAGGGCGGGCGCTCTCGCCGGCCATCGTGTCGAATACGGAGTACATCTTCAGCTCGCTCAACACGGACGACATCGCCGTAGCCAGGAGCGTGACCTGGAGGGGGGACAGCTCCAGCGTCGCGGTCTCGGCCTCTAGCTGCGGCTCCAGCGCCGCCGGCAGCTCGGCCAGGCCGTGCTCGTACGCCTGCATCGTCTCGCGGTCCAGCTCCGAGCCGGGGCGCGCCAGATGATACGCCACCGCCAGCGCCACCATCCGCGCCTGTCGCTGCGGCAGGCGTAGGGAGAAGCGGGTTGTCATGGCATCCTATCGGAGAAGAACGACACCCACAATCGCCCATACTGCCAACAACACTATTGGCAAGAGCACTCCTAAGAGAAGTGATGCCGAAACTACGGATTCTAGCCACTTGAAGACTGTTATCTTGCGCCAGAAAGCTGACATAGATTCGGCGTAGAAACGCGTGAAAATCCCGTTAGCGCCCTCCATATCACGAATCGCGTTTTTGAAATAATTCAGTGAGTAGAGAGACCTAAAGCCCATATAAATCCAAAAGAGCGTGACTAATAGAGCAGTGGCTACTAGAGCACCACGTATCGCTTCGATGCTTAATGCTGCAAGGAATATAGCGTGAGCCACTAGCATCACATTGGTTCTAGTGCTCAACAGCTGATGCTCAGCAATCCGCAACTGAACTAGCAGGTTATATCGCTGCTCATCGTTCATTTTCGACTCAGCTCCACCTAAGAGAATCCAAGGCTATGTACTACCGTCGGCCAAGCATGGGAGACACCTTCTCCCGCCTGGCGCGGCGGGACAGCTTCTTGCGCAGGTACTGCCCGGTGAGGCTCGCCTTCACCCGCACCACCTCTTCCGGCGTGCCCGAGGCGACGATCTCGCCGCCGCGGTCGCCGCCCAGCGGCCCCAGGTCGATGATGTGGTCAGCCTGCTTGATGACGTCCAGGTGGTGCTCGATAACCAGCACCGTGTTGCCCGCGTCCACCAGCCGGTGCAGCACCCGCATCAGCGCGTTCACGTCCTCGAAGGAGAGGCCGGTGGTGGGCTCGTCCAGGATGTACAGCGTGCGGCCGGTGGCGCGGCGGGAGAGCTCCGTCGAGAGCTTGACCCGCTGCGCCTCGCCGCCGGAAAGTGTCGTCGCCGGCTGGCCCAGCTTGATGTAGCCCAGCCCCACGTCGTGCAGCGTCTGTAGCTTAGAGCGCACCTTGGGGAACGCCTCGAAGAAGCCCAGCGCCTCCTCCACCGTCATGTTCAGCACCTCGGCGATGTTCTTGCCGCGGAAGCTGATCTCCAGCGCCTCGCGGTTGTAGCGGTCGCCGTGGCAGACCTCGCAGGGCACCTCCACGTCGTGCAGGAACTGCATCTCAATCTGGATGTAGCCCTGGCCCTGGCAGGCCTCGCAGCGGCCTCCCTTAATGTTGAAGGAGAAGCGGCCCGGCTTGTAGCCGCGCAGCCGTGCCTCGGGGACGGAGGCGAACAGCTCACGCACAGTGGTGAACAGGCCGGTGTAGGTGGCGGGATTTGAGCGCGGGGTGCGGCCGATAGGCGACTGGTCGATGGTCACTACCTTGTCCAGCAGCTCCAGGCCGACGATCGCATCGCACTCCCCGGGGCGGTCGCGGGCGTCGTACAGGAGCTGCGCCGCCTTCTTCGACAGGATCTCGTCGACAAGAGTCGATTTGCCGGAGCCGGACACGCCGGTGACGCAGACGAACTCGCCCAGCGGTATCCGCACGTCGATGTTCTTCAGGTTGTTCTCGCGGGCGCCCTGGACGACGATCGCCTTACCGCTGCCGGGGCGGCGCTCAGCGGGCACCGGTATCTGGCGGCGGCCGCTGAGGTATTGGCCGCTGATGGACTCTTCGCAGGCCTCCACCTCCTCCTGGGAGCCGACGACGACCACATGGCCACCCGCCTCGCCGGCGCCCGGGCCGAGATCAATGATGTGGTCGGCGGCGCGGATCATCGCCTCGTCGTGCTCCACCACAAGCACGGTGTTCCCCAGGTCGCGCAGCCGCTTGAGCGTCTCGATGAGCCTGGCGTCGTCCACGGGGTGCAGGCCGACAGACGGTTCGTCGCAGACATAGAGGACGCCCATGAGGGCGGAGCCGATCTGGGTCGCCAGGCGGATGCGTTGGGCCTCGCCACCGGCCAGGGTGCCGGTGCGCCGGTCCAGCGTCAGGTAGTCCACCCCCACGTCGCGCAGGAAGGCTAAGCGAGAGCGTATCTCCTTGAGTATCTGCTGGCCGATCGTGCGCTCACGCCCGCTCAGGGGCGCGTCCTCGGCCATCAGACGCTCGATCCAGCCCAGCGCCTCTACGATGCTCATCTGGGAGACGCGGTGGATGTTCGTGCCGTCTATGGTGACGGCCAGGGACTCGGGCTTGAGCCGGGCGCCGCCGCAGGCCGGGCAGGGGTTGGCCGCCATGTGCCTCTCTATCTCCTGACGAACGTAGTCGGAGTCGGTCTCGCGGTAACGGCGCTCCAGGTTGGGGATGACGCCCTCGAACGCGGTTTCCCACTTCTCGCCCTGGCCCCCGTCGCCCTGGTAGTGGAGGGTAATAGTACCGCCATCGCCATGGAGGATCGTATCCACCTGCTTCTGGGACAGCTCCTTGACGGGCACGTCGACGGAGAAGCCGTGCTTGCGCGCCACCGCCTCCAGGATGCGCATATACCAGGCGGCGACAGCGCTGGAGCGGGACCACGGCTGGACGGCGCCCTCGGCCAGAGTGAGGTTCTTGTTGGCGATCACCAGCTCCGGGTCTATCTCCATCTTGACGCCCAGGCCGGTGCACTCCTTGCAGGCGCCGTGGGGGCTGTTGAAGCTGAAGTTACGGGGCTCGAGCTCGCCGAAGGAGACGCCGCAGTAGAGGCAGGCGAAGTGCTCCGAGTACAGCCGGTCGTCCTCACCGTCTATAGAGACGACGAGCAGGCCGCCGCCTAGACGCAACGCCGTCTCCACGGAGTCCGACAGACGAGTCTTGTCCGAGGTGTCCTCGCCGGGCTCCTCGGTCACTACCCGATCGACGACGATATCGATAGAGTGGCGCTTGTTCTTGG
>CBDURB010000246.1:0-3206 GCA_965369585.1 uncultured bacterium | reverse complement strand
AATGAGGCTGGGCTTGTCTCCTATGAGGACGATGGATTCATCTACGTGCGTCCCAGGAGAGCTCGCGCCTTCTACCAGTATTTGAGGTCCCTTATCGAGATATTGCAGGGGCATCCGGATGCCGGCTAGGCAGCCAGCCAAACAAACGATGTGCCAGCGAAAGGGCAATACACCGTCGTGACCATTAAAACGAAAGCCCTCCGTTTCCAACAAAAGGGGGAGAGCATCACCCTCTACACAACAGTCCTCACTGCCAGTCAGATTCTGGACCATTGCAAGGTGGACTACGTCACAGAGGATAACCCCCAGGGCTACCAACGGCCCGTAGCGAATGCCCGTCTAAAGAAGGTCTCAACCTTTCTGAGCAAGCGAGAAGGAATACTGCCCACCTCTATCCTCCTCTGCATCCGGGAGCCCGAGCGGGCCAGCTTCGAGACCGAGGGCGAATCGAAGGGCGCAGGCGAATGGGGTGATCTCGCCATACCTAACAGCGTGACTCTCTGGCTGATTGACGGACAGCACCGCCTCTTCGGCATCCAAAGGGCATTCACGAAGGATAGGGTTAAGTGGGTAAAGAACTACCTCCTGCCCGTGACAATCCTAGAAGGCGTAAACCACTACGAAGAGATGCGCCATTTCCACATTATCAATACTCAGCAAAAGGGAGTCCCCACCGGTGTAGTAGACCGGCACCTTGTGTCCATGCGTGAAGTCGAGGGGGATTCGCTCTTACAGTCCATGGGTGAGCGAAGCTATCTGCGAGCGCGGGCAACCAGTATTATCGACATCCTTCGAAAGACGCCGGAAAGCCCCTGGTTAGACAGGATCTACGTCACTGGACAGAAGCGGTCAGCCACGCGCCCCATAGGTCAGCACCGCATGGTCACCTCCCTCCAGACCGTGGTCAAGAATGACTTCTTACGCCAGCTCACCGATGAGGTGATAGCCAGGCTGCTCACCAACTTCTGGTCCGCCCTCAAGGCCCTTCTGCCTGCGGCATTCGCCGAACCAGATAACTACGTGCTCCAGACAACCCCGGGGGTACAGGCGCTCCACCTGGTGTTCCCCCAGGTGGTTGACCTGTGTCGGGAGTCCAAGGACTTTTCGCCGAGAAAAATGCACAGCATCCTGACGACCGCCCGCATGAGCACCGGCTTCTGGCACAAACAGCGTGGCCACCCTCTGACCAAAGAGAAGAGCCTGACCGCCCAGAAAGCTCTGGCCCAGTATCTACTGGATAAGTTGCCCCGCCCCGTCCTGCCAGACCTCTAACCCGGAATCGACAATACCTGCGACAGTAATGAAGGATCGATGCCATGAGTGAACGCCAAGCCTTGCAAGACCAGGTGGCCACCCACTTCTCCCGGGCGGAGGGGGAGGCGACCGCCCTGAGCGTGTTGGTGGCGGGACTGGACGGCTTCCGCCCGCTAAACGACTCCCTCAGCGCGGAACTGCGAGACAGCACCCTGGAGCAGTTCCGGGATGCTGTGCTCTCTCTTACCGGCTCGGCCTACCGGCTGAGGGGAGATATATACGCCGTCCTCGTGCCCGGAACATCGGCGCAGGCCGCCATCTCCCTGGCGGAGCAGCTCCGGGAGACCGTAGCGCGCATCGCGCTCACGCCCATCGGTGAGGCCTCGGTCAGCCTGGGCGTGGCCAGCTACCCCGAATCCGTCGCCTCGGCGGCGGAGCTGGTCTACGGTGCCCAGACCGCCATGTATTGGGCCAAAGCCATTGGAGGAAACAGAGTAGGCTACTGGGGCGACCTCGTCTCCACCGAGCAACGATGCGTAGAAACGCGAGGTCATGGCGAGCGACCCCTCATCACCCCTTGTGGCGACTCCGGAGCGAAAGGCCTGGACCGCCACCGGGCCTACCAGCCAGCCCTCCTGGTACGTTAAGCGCGTCTGAAACGGGCGACGCAGACCTTGGAATCGACGGCCTGGAGCCTTTCGGCGAGGATGAATCCTATCTTCAAAGAGGGCCCAGGAACTCCAGCACCAGCCGGTTAAACGTCTCCGGATCCTCGAAGTAGACCGAGTGGCCCGCCCCGGGCACAACCACCATCCGCGCGCCGGGTATGAGACGGCAGGCCACCTCCATGAGCGCGGGCGGCATCACCTCATCGTGCTCCCCGCCGATGAACAGCACCGGAGCCTTGATGGCGGCCAACTGCTCGCGGCTGGCGGCCGCCTCCTGGTCGCGTTCCAGCGCGCGCAGCCGCTGAACCCCCTCCTCCGTCTGGAGTTGGTTCGGGCCTTCTTCATTCAGCAGGCGGATCTGCTTGTAGAGGAACGCCTTCTGCTTCTCCCGTCGCGCGAAACCGGGTGCCAGCGCCCGCTTCACCCCATCGCGGCGACGGCGGTCCCATATGGCGCGGGCGTTCGTCCGCAGCTCCTCGTCCGCGGCCAGCCAGACCTCGCGCCGCATGCCGGCGAATGTGTTCCCCATTACCAGCGCCCTCACCCGCTGCGGGTAGGCGATGGTAAAGCCCAGGCAGGTCAGCCCACCCATGGACTGGGCAACCAGCGTCGCCTGCTCAATGCCGAGATGGTCCAGCAGAGCGTGCAGGTCCTCCACGAACGCCGCCGGGCCTGCGTCCTGTCCGTCCAGGGAAAACCCCCAGCCACGGTGGTCGAAGGTGACACAGCGGTAGTCGCGGGAGAGCACGGGGACCTGCTGCCACCAGCTCAGGTGGTTGCCGCCGGCCCCGTGGGCAAACACCACCGCCGGCCCTTTGCCCTGCTCCTGATAATAGAGGTTGACTCCGTTGATCTCTGCAGTAGCCATCGCGCTGGGCCGATGGTATACGACATCCGCGCACCTAGCAACCGGCAAGACGGGAGCATGGCCTGAGAAGACCAGCTGGCTCAGAGCGTATTAATCCACAGCTGTGGATAACCATTTATGAAATCGCTATAGCGCATAATCGCGAAATGGCCTACAATGGCGACGGATGGCACGCGCCACAAAAGATACGAAGAGCTTCTCCTCGGGAGACGCGGTAGCTCCCAGGCGCAGCATCCGTCGCCGACCGCACCTCATGCTTCCGCCGCTTCCCACACCAGTGGTACACACTCCAGAACCCCCCGCACCGGAACCTGAACGCACGACAGCTATCGAACCTTCCCCCTTTGTGATGACTTCAACGGGCAACGAGCCGGGGGCCAAACCGAAGCGCAGGCGCGGTAGCCGCGGCGGCCGGC
>CBDURB010000245.1:0-3209 GCA_965369585.1 uncultured bacterium | reverse complement strand
CCGGCGGCCTTGTCGGGCTGGAAGGCTTCGGGCGTGCGCTCCATAGCCTCTCTGATGGTGTTGGGCAGTTCCTGCTCTTGGGTCATTTGGACCTCCTTCTTCTAGTTCTAGCGTTTGCTAAGCTAGAGCAAAACCCGCACTAGAATATCACCAAAGACTTCAATCCGTCCATACCCAGACGCGATTCGTAGGCTTTTGTCCCTTCTTCAATCGGGAAACGGTGGGTGTTTACCTGCGCCGCCTGGGGGATGACGGTGAGCAGCTGGAGGGCGCGCCGGTACTGATCCGGCGTGGCGTTCTGGCTGCCGGTGATGTTGATCTCGCTGTAGTGGATGACGTTGGGGTCCAGGGCGACGGAGCTGTTGGGCGGGAACCCGCCGAACAGGTTGACCGTCCCCTGACGCCGCACCGCGGCCAGGGCGGGCTCCACCAGCGCCGGCACGCCTGTAGTAACGACGACGGCGTCCACTCCCAGACCATCGCTGGCCTCCAGCACGGCGCTCTGGAGGTCGTCCCGCGCGGGGTCGAGGGTGAGGCTGGCGCCGAACCGTTTGGCTTGCTGGAGACGATCTTCGTTCACCTCACTGACGATGACCGTGGCGACGCCCAGGGCACGGGCCAGCATCAGGTGGAGGAGGCCCATGGGGCCGGCGCCCAGCAGGAGGAGCGATCCTCCCGGCGGCAGGCGGCACGCCTCCAGCGAATTGAGGACGCAGGCCAGCGGCTCCGTGAGGGTGGCTACGTCCGAAGGCAGCCCCTCCGGCACTGGAAACACGTGACCGAGGGAAACGATGGAGGCGGGTACGAGAAGCAGTTCGGCCAGGCCGCCGTTCTCATCGTAACCCAGGGTGGCGCGCTTCAAGCAGCGGTTACGCAGACCGCGCAGGCAGTAGAAGCAGCGGCCACAGGCGATGATCGGGCAGAGAGCCACGCGCTGCCCCTTCGCCAGGCCGTCGACGCCTTCGCCGAGCTCGGCGATGACGCCGACGTTCTCGTGGCCGGGTATGACGCCGGTCTTGGCCTTCTTCTCTCCCTTGTAGACGCGGATATCGGATTGGCAGAGGCCGGTCGCTTCCATACGCAGAAGCAGCTCGCCGGGGCCGGGCTGGGGTTCGGGTACCGACTCCACGCGGATGTCGCCGGGGCCGTAGAAGACGCAGGCCTTCACAGCGCTGTCATGACATTCTAAGGGGTGCGGCTGGCGGTTGCGGTCAGGGAGAGGGCGAAGGGACCATGCCAACCGATATTGAGGTAGGACGGAGAGGCTTTGGCGGGGATATCGGCGCGGATGGAGTCTACTTCAGCGGAGGCGAACATGAATCGGCCTCGCCAACGGCGGCAAGGGGAGCACGCGACTACTTTTTGGCCTTCTTCGCCCTGCTGGCCTTGGGCTTGGCAGTCTTCGTCTGGCTCCGCTTCGGTTTCCCAGCTTCCGCCGGGGAGGCCTGAACGGCGGCCACGGCGGCGTTGTACTTCAGCACCAGGCGTGACTTGCGTCGCGCGGCGGCGTTGGCGTGAATCACGCCTTTCTTGGCGGCCCCGTCCAGGTTGCTTAGCGCGGCGCGGACGGCCAGGCGGGCGGCCTCCGGGTCACCGGCGGCGATGGCGGTCTCGGCCTTCTTGACGATTGTCCTGGTGGCGCTGCGCACCATGCGGTTGCGCAGGCGGTGCTTCAGGGACTGACGGTGGGCTTTTTCGGCGGATCGAGTAGCCAATTCTCCTCCTTGGCGGTAGTGGGCAGATTCATGATACGGGTCGGGGTCTAAGTTTGTCCAGCCTGTCGCTGCAGGGCGCGAACGCCGGCTTAGGGGGGGCGATTTTCGGCTGCAGGGAATGGGACCGCATTCTTCACGTGAATAATTAAGGCAGAGTAATAATCTATCATTGATTTTCTTGACATCACCTTCTATAATGTGTCCACCTCGTCACCTCTTTTCGGTGAGCCAGCCCCTACTGTCGCCTAGCCGATAGGAGATCGCCCGTGCCACACGTAGACAAGGCGCTAATCTGCCGCGATTGCGGAGCCAGTTTCACGTTTACGGCAGGTGAGCAGGCGTTCTACGCCAGCCGTAGCCTTATGAACGAGCCCGGTCGCTGCCCCGACTGTCGCAGCGTCCGCAAGGCGGGGGGCTCCGGATCCCCGTTCGGCGATGGTTACGTCCATTACGGGCCGTTCGCCAGCTTCGGCGGGCGGACGCCGCGGCAGATGCATCCGGCAGTCTGCGCCGAATGTGACCAGATGACGGAGGTGCCGTTCCTCCCCAAGGGCGATCGACCTGTATACTGCTCTGATTGCTTTAACAGCATCCGCCAGGCCGCGGGCCAGCCGGAGGCCGGTTCCGGCAGGGTTCAGCGCTCGCCCTAGGCTACTGCGTTTGACGCGATAACGCTCTCTCGCTACACTGAGCCTCACAACCGAAGATTAAGGCGAGGACGGAGATGAGTAGGGCGCCGCGGGCCGGACAGCGAGTCCGGATCGGTGCAAGCGGACACGGAACCAGCGTTCGAAAATCACTCCCGAGCCGCCGACCGAACGGCGCGGCACAGCCGCCCCCAGTAGGCTCGGACGGAGGCCACCGTTAACGAAGGCAGGGGCATAACAGCCGCCAGGGGCGGGGACGTGCTCCGAAACGAGTGCCCCGACGCGCATCGGGGAATACAGGGTGGTACCGCGGGCCCCAAGGCTCGTCCCTCAGGGGACGGGCCTCTTGATTTATGGCGATGAGGTTAGAAGCTATGTTCAAGCCGGTCGATAGCAGAGCCAGCTTCCCGGAGATGGAGAAGCGCATCCTCCAGCTCTGGAAGGAGCGCGACGTCTTTCGCAAGAGCATCGAAGGACGCCCGGAGGACAAGCTGTACGTCTTCTACGAGGGGCCGCCCACGGCCAACGCCCGGCCCGGCGTTCACCACGTCCTCTCGCGGGCGTTCAAGGACCTGTTTCCCCGCTACAAGACGATGCGCGGCTACCGCGTGCCCCGCAAGGCGGGCTGGGACACGCACGGCCTGCCGGTGGAGCTGGAGGTAGAGCGAGAGCTGGGGCTCAAGAGCAAGCTGGAGATCGAGGAGTTCGGGGTGGAGGAGTTCAACCGCCGCTGCCGAGAGAGCGTGTTCCGCTACGTGCAGGAGTGGGAGGCGCTGACGGAGCGCATCGGCTTCTGGCTGGATATGGAGCACCCGTACATCACCTACGACAACGATTACATCGAAAG
>CBDURB010000244.1:0-3233 GCA_965369585.1 uncultured bacterium | reverse complement strand
AGTGTGGACCGGGCGCAGCAAGGGGGAGTAACGTCCAAGGTCTTGCGTGAAGTCGCACACAGTGTCCCTCCCCGGGAGACTCGGGCGTTGCGCCTCGCCCTCGATCAGGTGCACAAGTGCTGGTCGGCAGACGGTTTCGCCGACTTGGTGGGTCTCTCCCGGCCTTTCCTGAGTGTGGTGCTCAAGAAGGTGGGATTGCCTCCCGTGGGGAGACTCCTGGTATGGGTGCGGCTGCTTCATGCCGGCCACTGGCTAGGCGACCCGGGGCGCACCGGCCAGAGCGTCAGCCGGCAGCTCGAGTATTCATCAGGGGCGGCGTTTCGCCGGGCCCTGATGAACTACACGGGGGCTACACCCAGGATGGTCGCCGCCAGAGGCGGAATGTCGTTCGTACTTCGGCACTTTCTCAGTGAATGTCGTATTCAGAAACGCGCGGCCCGGTCACGGGCTTCCGTGGCCTGACCTCTGAACCAGTTTGGGTTCGCATGGGACCGGCTCGGGCCGTAGAAAATACTCCTCGCGGAGACCACTCATGAGGGAATTCCTCGACGAAGACGGAAAGGCTTGGTTAGCCACGGTCCGGACTGAAGGAGGTCTGGATTACAAGGGACGCCATTACCTCTATCTCGTTCCCCAGGGCGGGGAGGAGGAGGATGCCGGGCGCAGAACGCACGGCATCCTCGAAGAGGGAGGGAGGGTCGATGGCGGGGACGCGGCCGCGGCCGGACTGCTCGGCGGCCTCGGTGACGATACGACGCCAGCGCTGCAGGCGCTGGGACCCGCCTTCCCCAGCCGGGCCCGGCGTTCTCACCCGGGCGCGCCCGCTGATCAACGGCACGAACCGGGACACGCCGAGCTCCGTACCTTTCTCCAGAACAAGCTCGAACCGCTGGGTCCGAACCAGCGACTGGTACAGCACCAGCTCCAGAGAGGGCTCCGGAGGCGAGGGCCGCTCGGCGACAACGGCGGCGGTGGCCGCACGGGGCGAGACGGCGGTGAGCTCCACCTCGTAGTCGCGGCCAGCGCCGTCGGCCAGGAGCAGACGGTCGCCGCGCTTGAGGCGGAGGACGGTGGCAAGGCGGCGGGCCAGCTCCGGCGGCAGGTTGACCTCGCGGCCAGCGAGAAGGCCGGGCGGGACGAAGAACCTACGCACGGCCAGCCCTGGTGACCGTAAGCGCCCGCCAGACGCCTTCCGCCTCCACCCGGTCAACCATGAGACCGGCCGCAGCCAGCGCGCGACTCAGCGCCTCCACAGCGTCACCAATGAAGCCACTGACGATGAGGGTGCCGGTGCCGGTCAGTGCGTCGGCCAGGGAGGCAGCCAACCGTTCGATAGTGAGGCCGCTGATGTTGGCGACGATGAGGTCGAAGCGTTGGCCCCGCACGCCCTCAGGCAGCGTGCCCTCGCGCACCTCTACCGCGCCCTGGACGCCGTTGGCGGCGGCGTTCTTCAGAGCGGCCTTGACCGCCTGCGGGTCGATGTCCAGGGCGAGGACGCGCCCGGCGCCGAGCCTGGCGGCGGCGATGGCGAGGATGCCGGTGCCGGCGCCGAGGTCCAGCACGGCTTCGCCGGGGCGCAGACAGTTCTCAAGCGCCCGCAGGCACATGGCTGTGGTCGGGTGCTGGCCGGTGCCGAACGCCATGCCGGGATCGATCTCGATAACCGCATCGCCGGCCTTGACCTCGCACTTGGCCCAGGAGGGTTTGACCAGCAGGCGCTCTCCGATCCGCTGGGGCTTGAAGTAGCGTTTCCAAGAGTCGCGCCAGCGCTCCTCGCGCAGGCGGCGGGCGCGGCGCCAGCGGGGCGGGCTCTCCAGGGGCGCGAAGCGGAGGGCGAGGCGCAGGGAGCGCCGAATACGGGCTGAGTCCGCGCCGGGCGGCAGATAGCCTTTCACCAGGGCAGGCGCATCGCCGTCCACCACGTCTTCATCGCCCTGAGGGCGGATGGCGAGCTCTATGGCGACGCCTCCGGGGCAGTGGGGACGAAACGTATCGGCGACGGCCTCGGCATCGATGCCGGCCACCTGTACGGCTATCTCCAGCCAGTCCGCCGCGTGGGACGAAGGCGGCGGCACCGCTCTATCCCAGGGCGTCCTTTATCTTGCCCAGGATACCCTTCTCATCGTCGGACACTTCGGTGCCGAAGCTCTCGGCCAGCTTCAAGAGGAGCAGGCGCTGCTCGTCCGTGAGCTCCGTGGGCACGATAACGCCGGCGCGCACCAGGAGATCGCCGCGGCCACCGCCTTGGAGTCTCGGCACGCCCTTGCCCCTGAGGACGAAGACGCGACCGCTCTGGGTGCCGTGCGGGATCTTGAGAGTGTATGGCTTGCCGCCCAGAGTGGGTATCTCCGCTTCGCAGCCCAGCGCCGCCTGGGACAGGTTGAGCTCCAGGTTGTAGACGAGGTCGTCTTCGTCGCGCTGGAAGTGGGGGTGGGACCGTACGCCGATGACCACGTATAGGTGGCCGGGGCCGCCGCCGTTGGCCCCGACATCGCCCTCGCCGGAGAGGCGCATCTGGGAGCCGTCGCTGACGCCGGCCGGTATCTTGACCATCAGCGTGCGGGTCTGACGCTGGCGGCCGGCGCCCTTGCAGTCCTTACAGCGCACTTTGACCAGGCGGCCTTCGCCGTGACACTGGGGGCAGATGGTGACGTTAACAAACTGTCCGAAGAAGCTGCGGGAGACGCGCCGCACCTGGCCGCTGCCCTCGCAGGAGGGGCAGCGGGTCAGCTGCGAGCCGGGTTCGGCGCGGTTGCCGCCGCAGCGGGAACAGCGCTCGTTGCGGGAGACCTCGATCTCCTTCTCGCAGCCGAAGGCGGCCTCCTCGAAGTCGATGTCGATATCGATGCGCCGGTCGGCGCCGCGCTGGGCATCGCGGGAGCGGCGGGCGGTGGTGCCGCTGAAGAAGGCGTCGAAGATGTCGCCGAAGCCGCCGAAGTCGAACCCTTCGAACGGCTGCCCGAAGTCGAACCCCTGGAGGCCGGCGTGGCCGTAGCGGTCGTAGGCGACACGCTTCTCGGAGTCGGATAGGACCTCGTACGCCTCGCCGATCTCCTTGAAGCGGGCCTCGGCGCCGTCCTCCCGATTGCGGTCGGGGTGGTAGCGCATGGCGAGCTTGCGGAACGCCTTCTTGATCTCCTCCGTAGGAGCGTTCCGCGACACGCCGAGGGTTTCGTAGTAGTCGCGCTTGGTCGTATGGGCCATATCTAGTCTATTGTATCAAACGTGGGAGG
>CBDURB010000243.1:0-3249 GCA_965369585.1 uncultured bacterium | reverse complement strand
GTGAAGGAGAAAGGTAACGCCCTGCCGCAAATCCGCCTTGCTCCGGCCCGCCTGCCGCGGAGAGAGTTCATAGGGAACTTCCACTATTTTCGCCGGCCTGGCGCGTGCCAGAATCTCCATCGCTGTCCTGTACCCTATTGGCCGCAGCGCCACGCCGTGAACGAGGGCACGACGAACGAGGAAGAAGCCACCGAGCGGGTCACTAACGGTCCGTACCCGATCCAGTAACAGGGCCTGAGCCAGCCACTTACAGAGGTGGGATGCCGCTTTCCGCGCCCACCCGCCGAGGTCACCGGCGCGGCTATTGGCGCTGTAGCGGGTGGCAACGACCATATCGGCATCGGTTCTTTGAGCCTGGCGGAGGAGCGTCACCACCTGTTCCGGCGGGTGCTGCAAGTCGGCATCCAGCACGCAAACGTACTCTCCTCTCGCCCGCTCAAACCCAGTGACTGCTGCTGTTGCCAGTCCGCCACGCCGCTCCTCTCCCCGTCGCTCTATCACACGTATAGGAAGAGATGCTCTCAGCCCGCGGATCACCCCTGGGGTCTCATCGTCGCTATCGTCCACAAAGATGATCTCACAGGGCAGATCGGAGAGAGCTGCCTCAAGTCGCTGGACCAGCGGCCCTATGTTTTCCTGCTCGTTACGGGTGGGCACTACCACAGACAACACGATCGCCATAGCGCGTCTCCTGTGTGAACTGGCCTGCCGGTCGATGACCGTATGCTCTAATTCCGGTGGTTTCTCAGTAGTCGCTATCTTCATCGTCCCCCTCCTCTGCCAGAGCTACGGACCATCGCTTCATCACCTGGGTGGCCGCCATCGCCAGGCGCTGCCGCACCGGCCTGAACGCCAACGCGGCGAGCGCCAGCACGGTGACAGCGGTGATCAGATAACCGAGGCGCACATCCGAGGGATCGTGATACTCCAGCACGATCTCTTGGCGGCCGGTCGCCTGCGGCTCCAGGAGCATGAAGCCCACCGGGTCCGGCGACAGGTCGACCTTCGTTCCCTCGGCCCGGGCGGTCCAGCCTCGGTCGTAGGTGGTTCGCACCAGCAGGCCCTGCCCGGGGGCCAGGTCGGCGGTGATGGTCATGCGGGTGGGCCCGTCCACCTGGAGGCTGCTGGCGTCAATCCCTTCGCTGCTCTCCACCGCCTGGACGTATGCCTTCAGGCTGTCGCTGTCGAGCACGTTTTCGATGGATGGGAGAGCCTGGAACCGGGAGAGGCTGACCAGCTGCACCGGTTCAGGGCTGTCCGTGGGCACCTCATAGACTGTGTCGCCTTCGTAGCTGAACCTTTCGGACAGCAGGCCGTTGAACTTATCGGGATAGACAAAATCCTTGTAGTGGACCTTGGAGTCGGGGAAGTTGACGACCATGTAACGGACGTTGAGCGCCTTGGCCCACATAACGGCCAGCTCCCCATCCTCTCCGGTGTTGATCTGGTAGACAACGTGGTCCCACCACGGGTTCACGGCGCCACCGTCGTGCCCGCCGCGGACCTGGGGCACGCTGGTGAAGGCGTTCAACCAGAAGGCGTGAGTGCCGGTGGCGTAGACCCGAGCGCCCTCGCCGTTGTCCTCCAGCCAGCTGGCCACCTGATACTCCGAGGTCTGACTGACGTCGGCGTTCGCCTTGGTGGCATTCCAGGCGGCGCGCGGGAAGGGCAGCGAGATGACCACAATCGCCGCTATCACCACGGCCACCAGTGCCGGCGCCGTCATCTTCCTCAGATCGGCGTTGGCGCGGAGCCGGTCATAGACAGCGGTGACCAGCATCGCCCCCAGGATGACTGCGGCCATGTTGAGCTCCGGCGCGTAGCGGAAAGGCTGGGGGGCCACGTTGAGGCCAAACTGGTATTGGCCGTAGACGATGACGGCGAAGATCGCGAACCAGGCAGCCGGGATGAAGAGCTTTTGCCGCTGGGGCTTGCCGCTAAACGTCACATAGCAGATGCCGGCGACGGGCACGCCCAGGACGAGCAGCAGGACGGGGTTGTAATCCAACGGACTACTCGAGGAATTCCCGAAGGCCAACGATGCTTTCACAAACGAGAGGTTGAACCAGAACGCGCTCAGGCCATAAGCGATGGCGGCGACGGCAGACGCGCTTATCAGCTTGCGCCCGGGCTCTCCCAGCAGCATCTCCGAAAACAACACCACCGCCAGCATGAGCGCCGCGGCGACCAGGGCAATCCAGTTGGTGAGGGCTATAGCCGTCACCAACAGCGCCGCTATTAGGTAACTGGCGAAAGAAGGCTTTCTTAAAGCCCATAAGAAGAACAGCGCTGCCAGGGGGGTTAAGGCCAGGGCTGCTATGTGGGGGCCCTCGCCGTACCAGGTCAGGACGATGAGCCGCCAGGGGGGATGCCCATAAGCGCCTACGGACGGATCGGCCCGCACTCCACCCATAACGTAGACGAAGGACGGCATCAGGCTGTAGGCCAGGGCGGCCAGCACCGCCGGCAGCTCTCGCTTCGTCAGGTAGCGGACGAACAGGTACAGGGTGACGGGCCCTAGCACATAGGCGAAAGCGGTGACCAGACGGTAGGCGGCGGCGGTGGACAGGGCCAGCGGTAGTTTGTGGATGGTGGCCATCAGGTAGGGAAGAAGCGGCGTTTCGAACAGGCGGAACGGGAACCCCAGGTACCCCAGCGGGTTCCAGCTTACGTAAGGCCAGTTCTCATCGATGAACCGGCCATAGCTCAGATAGGACGCCTCGATGGACCCCATGTATTGGGTGTACTCCCCGGAGAACAGGGGGAGAACGATCACCGTGTTCAGCAGGGCCAGCCCCAGCGATATCGCCAGGACGCGGCCTGCCGTGGCCGTGAGGCCAATGCTTACGCTGGGCCGTATCTGCCTGATGGCCTGAGAGGAAACCGCCACGTTCAAGCCCCCGCTCTTTTAGCCATCAGGAGATCAACACCTTGATCTTCCCGGAGCCGTCGTCGATGACCTGGAGGGGAACATCAGTTTTGTCGACCTCCTTAAGCCACCGCGACAGCCCGTGCGACAGCTCGGCCAGCCCCAGGCCCGTGACTGTAAACTCCGATGCGCCGGCTTGTGTCTTGGGGGCCATGGAGCCAACCTTTAGCACCAAACCGAACTCGTCTCTTGGAGCCCCAACTTCCGTCAGGGCCGCCGTTACGATGGAAAGCTGGCCTGCCAGGTCCTCTCGGCCAAACGCCTTGGCAAGGATGCGGGCCGCCTCCGTCGGCGCCTCCGCTGCCGGCGGCGTGGCCGGG
>CBDURB010000242.1:0-3253 GCA_965369585.1 uncultured bacterium | reverse complement strand
AGGGTGGCTATAGCCTCCCGCCTCGCCAGGCTCAGAAACGCGCGACGGCTAGTGCCGCCGCTCAAGTTCCGCCCGCCGGTTGGCAGCATCGGAGCCTCGTCGACAAAGCTGATGCGCTCGGGGCGGCCCAGTGCCAGCAGCAGGGAGTTGCAGGATTCGACGGTAGTAGCGGCGGCCTCGCCAGCGACGCTACCGAGAGGGCAATCGCGGCAAGGGGCGTCCAACAGATGAACGGAGCCCGCGCCTCGGGCCACACTGCCGAGGAGCACAGTATCGTCCAGTGCCGCAAGGCAGAGCACGCGAACCACAGCGCTTCTCGGAGCGTCCTTCCGGTAGCGATGGCAGGCGAAAGTGACCTCACCCCTGGTCAGGGCGAGAGCCTGGGCCTCCTTCAGCAACTGGACGTGGCCGCGCCTGAACGCCAGGGCTCCGGTACGGCAGACGGCGGCGCAGATGCCACAGCTCACGCAGCGGTCCGGATCGACGGTCAGGGTGTCCCCAACGTGGATAGCCCCAGCGGGACAGACATCCAGGCAGCGACGGCAGCTGCTGCCCCGGTGACGCACTTTGGCACACGCCGCCGGGATTGCGATAGGGATAGCGGTGCCGATCCGCGACAGCAGGCGCTCCAGTTTCGTGGCCTCTGGCTCAGCCACCGTTGCCGCTCCTATTAGAAGACTGCCCCTCGCTTCGGGTGGAGGCAACGTCCTCGTGAAGCTCAATCCCCGGGTCCGCCAGGACCACACGCATTCCACCGGCGAGGCTGAACTCCACTGGAGGCTCCCCCTGCATCCGGGTCTCCGCTGGGCTGCGAATCAGGCCGCGATAGATCCGCACGTCGTCCCAGCACCAAGACGCCCGCCGTGAGCCCGGCCACAAGCCACGGCCGCATGACCCATGAGTCTAACCATCGTTGCTGAAGACGCCCCGGAGTGTCGACTGCGCATAACCCACACCCGTCTCAACCGCCAGGTACTCCGGAAGGATGTCAGCCAGGGCGAGGTAGAGGTTGACCGGCGCAGCGTTCTGCACTCGTCCGCAAAATTCGGGCAGCCAGCGGGCCAAGTGTTCCTCCAGGAAGTTCTGCTGGGCGCGGCGAAGCTCTTTTGCCGTCCGCGACTCGCCCTTCTCCCACGCCTCCTGCTCTCGCGAGCAGAGGAAGTACATGAACTCCAGTTCAGTTGCCACGTGGTCGGGGAGGTCACGGTGGGAAGGGTGCCGACCCAGACCGTGTTGTCGGTAGGCCGCCTCCACGGAAGCGGCCGAGGGGCCCTGGACGATGGCCATGCCCGAGGCGGGGTCCCGATCCCGGTATACCGATTCATAGGGCGGCGCGTGTGCAGCCCCCGGCCCAATGAACAGGCGAGTATACTCCACCTTGAGCTCGCGCAGAACGTCTTGAGGGTCACGACCCTGCTGCTTCGTCACGAAATCCCGCAACATCTCCATGCCAGCGACAAACCGCTCCCTGTCTGAGTCCAGCCACCTCGTGGCCTCCGACAGGGCGGCCGTCACGGCACCGTCCAGCAGGGCCTTCACCCACTCTTCCGTAGGATCGTAGAAGGCCAGGGCCAGCGTGCGCCAGCCCAAGCTGCGTCCCTTGGCTATCTGCGCCCACGCTTCCTGAGGTTCCCTGGCAGTCCCCTGGCTCATAGTTGTCGCCCTTCTAAGCCGGCTCTCTACCCGTCGCTGTTGCTACTGCGCGGGTTGTGTCCCGAAGTGCGGCTGGTTCGCGCTGCAAGATACCCTCTTGGTGCGAGCCGGGACGAGAGTCTCTCACGTTTGATCGAACCTATGGCGTCACCGGTACAACCGCCAGGAAGAACAGGAAGCGCGCTGTTAGTTCACCCATAAGAACTAGCACAAAGGCTGCAACCATCAGGCGATGAGCAGGGACCTCCGCCAGGGCCTCCATTGTGCCTGGACCGATGCCCGCAATACGCGGCACAAACGCAGGCGCGTGCGCAACAGTTTCTCTACCCTTCGTCGCCCAGATAGAGGCCACAATGAGAAGCGGCGCAATTAGACCGGCTGTTACCCGCAGCCAGAACCAGAACCGATGGGTGTCGATGAGGATGTCGTAGGCGTCCCTTGCCGCCTGGGGGCCGGTGCTGAGGTAGCTCGCGAGAGAGCCCAGGTTTATCCCCTGCACGATCAATGCCGCCGTGGCCCACATGCCCAGAACGGTATAGTCACGGCCCAGAGCGGCGGCAAGTCCCGGCTCCAGCTGTCTCCTCACCAGATGATAGCCACCCGCGATAACGCCTGTGGTGAGCAGACCAAGCAGGGCGGTGGTGGTCAGGAACGTCATCATTGTGCTGGGTGTGTTCCAGGCTGGCCTGGTGTTAAGCATATAGACCATGCCCATTGAGGTGACGAGCATAAGTCCCATCAGACCGGTGAGGATGCCCCAGCCAAGGCGGAAGCTGTTGGGCACCTGCGGGATCAGCAGAAGGCCGATGGTGATAGCCACCATGACCAGAAAAGCGACACTGAAGACCACTTCCCTGGCCATCCACGATGAGCCCAAGTTCGGCGCAGAGGAAAACACCCGCAACATTTGCGTGACGTGGAACCAGGACAGTATCAAACCGATTCCCACCAGGGCAAAGACAGCGCCGAAGCCAACCAGGGCAATGTGGGTGTACTCCCTTTCATATTCCTGACGGAAGTGGCTGAGGGTTAGCATCACACCCAGCACCAGGAACATTCCGACTCCTCCCTGGACAAAGATCTGATACAGCACTAGCGGCCAGTCTTGCGTCGTCATCTCATATCACCTTCCCTTTGGCGTCACCTCACACCACGTCCCGCGTAGCGAACGCGAGGCCTGGTGCCCAAGTGCCCCAGCGGGGTGCGCGCACCCTTAGCCGCGCTTTGCCTCGAGATCTCGCTGTCGGGGTCGCTGACGTCGCCAAAGATGCGAGCCCCGTAAACGCAGGCCTCCACGCAGGCAGGTTCCTTGCCTGCCTCCACTCGCTTGTATCATAGATGGCATTTCGTGACGACGTCCTTCTCCTCATCCGTGTGGAGCGCTCCGTAAGGGCAGGCCCACGCGCAGTAACGGCAGCCGATGCACTTATCTTCGTCCAGGATAACGATGCCGTCTTCTCTCTTATTGATGGCTCCTACCGGGCAGACATCGGCGCAGGGTGCATCAGAGCAATGCATACAGAGGAGGGGGAGCCAGGCCATCTGGAGGTTGGGATAGGTTCCGGTCGGTTCGTCCATGCTGTTACCGCCGATGGTCTCC
>CBDURB010000241.1:0-3256 GCA_965369585.1 uncultured bacterium | reverse complement strand
CTCCGAACGTCGCTTCCAAGCGCTGGGTGTACCGGCAGTACGACCAGAGCGTGCTGACCAATACGGTTATCGAAGCGGGGGCCGACGCCGCCGTCCTCCGCATTAAGGGGACGGAGAGGGGCATTGCCGTCACCACCGATGGCAACGGACGGTACTGCCACGTGAGCCCCGGCGCCGGCGGCGCCATCGCTGTGGCGGAGGCGGCCCGCAACGTGGTCTGTGTGGGAGCCCAGCCTGTGGCCGTGACCGACTGCCTGAACTTCGGCAACCCGGAGCGGCCGGAGGTGTACTACCAGATGCAGGAAGCGATCCGGGGCATGGCCGCGGCCTGCGAGGTGCTGGGCACGCCGGTTATCTCCGGCAACGTGAGCCTGTACAACGAGACCGGCGAGCAGGCGGTGTACCCCACGCCGGTGATCGGGATGCTGGGTCTGCTGGAGGACGTCTCGAAACACTGCCGCCCCGGCCTCAGAGCGGAAGGCGACGAGGTGTTTCTCCTGGGCGCCGTCCTGGAGCAGCCCGCGGCCGCCCTGGCCGCCAGCGAGTATCTGAGGATGGAGCACGACCTTGTCGGTGGGCGCTTGGAGATCGATCTGGACCTGGAGGCGCGGGTGCAGCGGACGGCGCTGGCGGCGATCCGGCAGGGGGTAGCCAACGCTTGCCACGACTGCTCCGACGGCGGTCTGGCCGTGGCCCTGGCGGAGATGTGCCTGGCGGGTGGACTGGGCCTGGACACGCCGGCGGCTCCCGACGTGCAGCGGTTGGACGCAGCCCTGTTCGGGGAGGCGCAGTCGCGCATCCTGGTGACGGTGCCCGCGGACAAGCGCGAGGAGCTGCTGGCGATCGCTCGGGGGATGAACGTCCCCTTCGCCTACGTCGGCCGGGTTGGCGGCGACCGCCTGCGCCTGTGGTCGGTTGACCTGCCGCTGGCGGATCTGCGCGACGCCTACGAGGGCGGGCTGGAGCGGGCGTTGGAGGGATAATGCCAGGCCAGCGCAGTAGTTGGTTTCGCAGGGTGATGGATAATCCTGGCGCGACCTGCCTACCTCTGCTGACAGGTTAGGCAAGGTTGACCAGCGCGCACAAGCGTTCTAAACTACCCTTGTGGATGAAATGTCGATGAAAGTTGTGGATAACCCTCTTGCTCATGCAAGCGGGCCGCCCCCTATCATTAGCTCAGTGAGGAGAGTCGCATGAAAGTCGTCTTTATGGAGGAGGTCGAGGGTACCGCCCGCGTCGGTGAGGTCAAGAACGTCGCCGACGGCTTCGCCCGCAACTACCTGCTGCCGCGCAGGCTGGCCGCCCCCGCCACCGACCACTACATCACCATCGCCGCCGCCCGCGCCAAGAAAGAGCTGAGCCGCCAGACTAAGCTCGACGAAGAGGCTCAAGAGCACTTGGTGCCTAAGATGGAGGGTCAGTCCGTCACCATCGAGGTGCGCGTGGGTGAGCAGGGCAAGCTGTTCGGCTCCGTGACCGCCCGCGACATCGCTGAGGCGCTGCAGGAGGTGACGAGCGTTGAGCTGGAGCACCGGCAGGTTGACCTGCGCCAGCCGATCCGTGAAGTCGGCTCGCAGGAGATAACGATCAAGCTGACGCGCAACGTGCACGTGCCGGTAACCGTGAACGTGGAGCCGCTGGGCGGGATACCGGAGGAGGAAGAGAAGGCAGAGGCTGAGGCTGAACCTGTAGAGGCGGAGGCCCAGGCGGAGGTCGCCGAGGAGCCGGTGGAGGCAGAAGCGACGGCGGAGGAGCCGGAGGTCGCAGAGGAGACGCGCGAAGAACCGGAGGCGGCTGAGGAGCCAGCGGAGGCTGAAGCGACGGCGGAGGAGCCGGAGGTCGCAGAGGAGACGCGCGACGAGCCGGAGGCGGCTGAGGAGCCAGCGGAGGCTGAAGCGACGGCGGAGGAGCCGGAAGAGGAAGAGAAGGCAGAGGCCGAGGCTGAGCCTGTAGAGGCGGAGGAGAAGGCAGAAGAGGCGCCGGAGGCCGCAGAGGAGACGAGCGAAGAGCCAGCGGAGGCTGAAACGGAGGAGGGGGAAGAGAAGACGTAGGGGCCGCAGCGTGCCTAGCCCTACGTTCTGGTGAGGGGGTAACAGGGGAGGGGGAGACTCGAGAAGTAGTGTCGTAGTCGGGCAGGTGTGATGGTTGTCGAGGCCAGGCGGGCGGAGAAGCTGCCGCCCCACGATGTCGAAGCGGAGGAGGCGATCGTCGCCTCCTTGATGGTTGACCCCGAAGCGGTCTACAAGATAGCGCCCGTCCTCAAGGCGGATGACTTCTTCCGCGAGAAGAATGCCTGGGCGTTCGAGGCTTGTCTGGCCCTGTGGGAGCGCAACCAGTCGATCAACCAGATCACCGTCTCCCACGAGCTGGCCCGCCGCGGGCGGCTGGAGGAGATCGGCGGCGCGGCCTACCTTAGCCGGTTGGTCACAGACCTGCCAACCTCTGTGGGCGTTGAGCACTACGCGGGGCTCGTCCAGCGCGACTCATCCTATCGCAAGCTGATCACCGCCGCCGGTCACATCGCTCAGATGGCGTACCAGGCCGGGCCGGACGTCGGAGACATCCTCGCCCGCGCGGAGACGCTCATCGCGGGCATCCGCCAGGGGGAGTCGATCCGAGACTTCGTCCACGTCAAGGAGCTGCTGGAAGGCTACCTCTCGACAGCAGACAGCGCCACCGGCGCCGTCGCTTCTGAGGCGCGAGCCATCACCACCGGATTCATGGACCTGGATACTCTCCTGGGCGGCCTTAAGCGGATGGACCTGGTAGTGGTGGCGGCGCGTCCCAGCGTTGGCAAGACCTCGCTGGCGCTGAACTTCGCCCTAAACGCCGCGGCGCGACAGCAGGCTACTGTGGGCGTCTTCTCGGTGGAGATGGCGTCGGAGCAGATCGTCCAGCGGCTGCTGGCGGCGGAGGCGGGCGTGGACTCCACGCGGCTTGGTTTCGGCAAGCACTCGGACAGGGAGCAGGGGAAGATCATCAACGCCCTGGGCGTCCTCTCTGAACTCAACATCTACTTCGACGACACGGCGACTCTCAGCGTGGCCGAGATGCGGGCTAAGGCCCGGCGTCTGCACCTGGAGCGGGGGCTTGATCTTCTGATCGTCGATCACCTCCAGTTGATGCATGGCGGCCTGCGCAGCGAGAACCGCGTGCAGGAGGTGAGCCACATCACCCGCTCGCTCAAGGAACTGGCGCGCGATCTGGACGTGCCGGTTATCGCCTGCTCCCAGCTCTCGCGCGCGGCGGAAGCCCG
>CBDURB010000240.1:0-3278 GCA_965369585.1 uncultured bacterium | reverse complement strand
CCCGTTCTGCTGGTGCAACCGGGCCGGCTCAAGTAGGGGCGACGGCCACACGATGAGAGCTGCGTCCATAGCGACCCCTATGGACGCTCCCGTTGACAGCCGCCCCGCCCAGGCGCACAATCGCGGCGGCGGACCCGACCCTCTACCCCTCCAGCACCTCCGCCTGACGCCACCGCGCCTTGCCCTGCTCCAGCAGGTCGCCGCCGTGGACGTCGTTGCACACCACCACCGGGAACTCCTCCACCTCCAGCAGCCGCATCGCCTCCGTCCCCAGCTCCTGATAGGCGACGATTTCGACGCGCCGGATCTGCTTCGACAGCAGCGCGCCGGTGCCGCCCACGGCCAGGAAATACACCGCGCGGTGCTTTCGCAGCGCCTCCCGCACCTGAACGCCGCGGCCCCCTTTGCCGATCGCGCCCCGGAGGCCGGCCTCCAGCAGGGGGATCGTGTACGGGTCCATGCGCGCAGCCGTGGTGGGCCCGGCCGAGCCGATCACATCTCCCGGCTTGGCCGGCGTTGGTCCGACGTAGTAGATTACCTGGCCGCGGATATCCACGGGGAGCGGCTCGCCTCTGGACAGCGCCTCGACCATCCGGCGGTGAGCGGCGTCGCGGGCCGTGTACAGGCTGCCGCTGAGGAAGACGGAGTCGCCCACACGCAGCTGTTCGACAGCCTCGTCGGTCAAGGGGAGCCGGACGTGGTGCTCGGCCACGATCAGCCCTCTGAGGCGGCGCTGATCGCCTTGCCGCTCACCCGCAGGAGCACGCCCTCCGCCTGCTCCACCTGCTCGAAGGTGAAGAACGGGCAGCACTGGGCCTCCTCGTCGACGAATGTGGAGACTTCGCTCCACAGCTTGTCGGGGTCGCCGCGGAAGACGAACTCCTGGCCCGCCGCCGTCTGGCGCTGCTCCGCCAGCTGGTCGAACAGCTTGCCGGTGTCCGTCTCACGGCGGTGCCCCTCCTCCGGTGTCAGGCGGCAGGCGGGCTCGGCGCCTGGCTCGCTGGCCGGGACCAGGCGGTGTCGGTCGCTCATAGCGTTACCTCCTTGAGTCGCGCCGAGTGGCACTGCAGGTTGACGGCCACCGGCAGGGCGGTGATGTGCGTTGGGTATGTCTCCATGTGCACCGCCAGCGCCGTGTTGCGGCCGCCGACGGCCTGCGGGCCCAACCCCAGGGCGTTCACCTTCTCCAGTAGCTCCGCCTCGAACTTCGCCGTCTCGGCGTCCGGGTTCGGCTCTCCCACCTTGCGGGTGAGCGAGCGTTTCGCCAGGTACATGGAGTGCTCCGCGGTGCCGCCGATCCCCACGCCGACGATGAGCGGCGGGCAGGGGTTGCCGCCGGACTCCTCCACCGTCTTCAGGACGAATTCGGTGATCGCGGCCTTGCCGGCGGCGGGCAGCATCATCGTGAAGCGCGACATGTTCTCGCAGCCGCCGCCCTTCGGCATCAGCGTGATGCGTAGCCGGTCACCAGCGACAATCTCCGTGTGCACCACCGGCGGTGTGTTGTCCTTCGTGTTGACGCGGGCCGAGAACGGCTGCTCCACGATGGACGCCCGCAGGCGGCCCTCCGTGTAGCCCGCGCCCACGCCTTCCCGCAGGGCGTCCATCAGCGCCCCGCCGACGATGTGCACGTCCTGGCCCACCTCCAGGAAGATGACGGTGGTACCCGTGTCCTGGCAGAGCGGCAGCCGCTCCTCGCCAGCCAGCTCCGCGTTCTCCAGGATCTGGTCCAGCACTATCACCCCCAGCGGCGACTCCTCCGACTCCCGCGCCTGCTTCAGGGAGTCCAGGACGTCCTCAGGGAGCTGGGTAGCGGCGTCCTGGCAGAGCTGGCTAACCGTCTCCCGTATCTGGTCGACGTGGACCTCGCGCATGGCGATTAAATGATAGCACCTGCCGCGTCCTTCGACAGGCCCTTCGGCACGCTCTCCGAGCGGTCCGAGCGAAGCATCGGACTCCGCAGGGCGGAGAGCATCGGTCCGACAGGGATCGGACTCCGAGCACGGAGAGTCCGCAAAGCGGACAGGACGAGCGGAGGACAGTCGCGCTTGGTCTACGCCTTCGTCTCGATCAGCCCCACCAAATCCTTCACGGCGGCCGCCGCCTTGCGCAGTCCCTCCACCTCGTCGTCCGCCAGCGGCGGCTCCAGCACCTGCTCGATGCCGTCGGCGCCCAGCTTCACCGGCACCCCCACGAACGTGTCCTGGATGCCGTACTCGCCCTGGAGGTAGGCGCAGCAGGGGAGGACGCGCTTCTTGTTCAGCAGGATGGACTCCACCATCTCCACCGTCGCGGCGGCTGGGGCGTAGAAGGCGGACCCGGTCTTCAGGAGCGAAACGATCTCGGCGCCGCCGTTGCGGGCTCGCTGCACCACCGCCTCGATGCGCTTCTTCGGCAGGAGCGTCGTCAGGGGCACGCCGCCCACCATCGCGTTGCTCACTATCGGCACCATCGTCGCCTCCGTGTGGCCGCCGTAGACGAAGGCGTGCACGTCCTGCACGGATGCGCCCGTCTCCCAGGCGATGAACGTCCGGTAGCGGGAGGAGTCCAGCATACCGCCCTGGCCGACGACGCGGTTCTTGGGCAGCTTGGTGGTCTCCAGCGTGACGTGACACATCGCGTCCATCGGGTTGGCGAAGATGATGAGCACGGCGTCCGGCGAGTGCTTGACGGCAGCGGAAGCGACATCGCGGACGATGCCGGCGTTAATGTTCAGCAGATCCTCACGCGTCATCCCCGGCTTGCGGGGCACGCCGGACGTGATGACGATCACGTCCGAGCCGGCGGTGTTCTTCCAGTCGTTGCTGCCGGTGACGCTGCCGTTGAAGCCGGCCACGGCCGCCGACTGCGAAAGGTCGAGCGCCTTACCCTGGGGCAGACCCTCGATGATGTCCTGCAGGACGACATCGATGTAGCCGGTCTCGGCTAGACGCTGGGCCATGGTGCTGCCGGTCATACCGGCGCCGACCACAGTAACTTTACGTCGCATGGGGCGTACCTCCTTGTTCGCTCCCCCGCAGACTGAAGTCTGCGGCTCCCCGCCCGAAGGTAAGCCGCGCACTTCAGTGCGCGGTGGGGTTCCTCAGTCCATGTGGTTCAGCTTCTCGATCACCGCGTCGGCGACCTCCGATGTGCCGACGGCGGTGGGGTCGTCGCGAGAGGGTTTCATGTCGTACGTCACGTCCTTACCCTCGGCGATAACGGCCGCCAGGGCGGACTCCAGCCGGTCCCCGGCCGATTGTTCGCCGATGTGGCGCAGCATCATCATGCCGGAGAAC
>CBDURB010000239.1:0-3284 GCA_965369585.1 uncultured bacterium | reverse complement strand
TCCTACCGGCAAATGTCTTCAGGTCGCCACCGAAGCCGCGTACTTCAGTGCGCGGTGTTATCCAGCCCCCTACACTAGCACCCTCCCCGCCGTATCCCGTACACTAAATCTCACCATGGCCCGTCCTGAGCCTCGTCGAAGGGGCGATAACATGTCCAAGACCGAACGGGTCTTCGCCGCCCTGCGCGGTGACGAGACCAACCGCGTCCCCGTCTCCGCCTGGTGGCACGATTTCGCCCGCGAGTGGTCGCCCGAGGGCCTGGCGCAGGCCACCTTGGAGGCCTACCGCCGCTACGATTGGGACTTCATCAAGGTCAACCCCCGTGCCTGCTACTACGCCGAGGACTGGGGCGCCCGCTACGTACAGTCAGGCCAGCCCCACCAGCAGCCCAAGCTCGTCGAGCCCGGCGTCACCTCTCCCCAGGACCTGCGCCGCATCCGGCCGCTGGACGTCACCCGGGGTGCCTACGGGGAGCAGCTAGACGCCCTCGCCATCATCGCCGGGGAGCTGAACGGAGAGGCGCCCTTCATCCAGACCGTCTTCTCGCCCCTGGCGGCGATGAGCCGTCTCACCGGCTCCACTAAGTACGTCCAGAAGCTGATGCGTGAGGCCCCGGACGACCTGCTCGCCGCCCTCGCGCCCGTCACCGAAACGCTGGCCGCCTACTCCGCTGCCTGCCTGGAGCGCGGCGCCTCCGGCATCTTCTTCGCTACCGTTGAGTGGGGCGGCGCCGACAATATCTCCGCGGAGGACTACGACCGCTTCGCCCGCCCCTTCGACCTGAGGGTGCTGGCGGCGGCGCGAAACGCGCCCTTCAACCTCTTCCACGTTTGCCGCGACAACAACCACCTGACTCGCCTCCTGGACTACCCCGTGCACGCCTTCCAGTGGGGCTCGCGCTCCCCCACGAACCCATCCCTCTCCGATATCCTCCCTAAGACCGACAAGGCGCTTATGGGCGGCGTCGATCACGGCCACACGATCCGCGAGGGCTCGCCCGCTGACGTCGCCGCCGAGGCTAACGAGGCGCACGATATCACCAACGGGCAGCGCTTCCTCCTCGCCCCCGAGTGCTCCATCGACCCCCAGACGCCGCCGGAGAACATCCTCGCCATGCTTGAGGCGGCACGGCCATGAGCGTCACCCTCGCCCGCGAGTCGCTGAGCCGCATCGCGCCGGGTCGTGACGCCGCCGTCACCATCGGCAAGTTTGACGGCGTTCATCGCGGCCATCAGCACCTCGTCACCCACCTCATCGAGCGCGCCCATGCGGAGGGACTCGCCTCGGTGGTCGTCGTGCTCTACCCGAACCCTTCGACCGTGCTCAGGCCGGGCACCGCCGTCTCCTACCTGACCAGCTTGGAGGAGCGGCTGCAGCTCCTGCGCCGGCTGGGGGTGGACAGCGTGGGCATCATCCCCTTTACCTCGGAGCTGGCGCAGCTCTCCACCCGCGATTTCGCCTCCCTCCTCGTCGAGGAGCTGAGCATGCGCCTCCTCTATGTCGGTCCGGACTTCGCCCTCGGCCGCCGCCGCGAGGGGACCGTCGGCGTGCTGCGTAAGGTCGGCGGCGATATGAATTTCCGTGTGGAGGCGGCTGAGCTCCTCGCTCAGGACGGCGAGAAGGTTGGCTCCTCGGCCGTACGTCAGGCCCTGGCCGCCGGCGACGTAGAGGAGGTGGCGCGGCTGCTGGGCAGGCCCTTCACCCTGAGCGGGCCCGTCGTGGCCGGCGCCCACCGCGGCGTCGGCTTGGGATTCCCCACCGCCAACATCGCCATCGGCCTTGACCGTGCCCTACCTGCCTTCGGTGTCTACGTCACCCGCGCCTTCATCCGCGAGAATGAATACCTTTCCTGCACCAACGTCGGCGTCCGTCCCACCTTCGACTCCGAGCCTCGTCCTACCGTGGAGGCGTTCATACTTGACTTCGACGACGACATCTACGGCCAGGAGATCCGTCTCGACCTCCTTCACCGGCTGCGGGACGTGCGGCGGGTCGACTCCGTGGACGACCTCGTGACCCAGATGCACCGCGATATCTCTGACACCCGCGAGTACTTCCGTGCCCAGGGCTAGAAAAGCTCGCGTGCCCACAGACGACGAGCTTCGCCGCATCACCACTCGCGCCGTCGCCGAGATCGTCCCTCAGCAGGAGTTCCTGGACGGCCTCCGCTCCGGCAAGCCCATGCGCCTCAAGATGGGGTTTGACCCCACCGTGCCGGTCATCACCCTCGGCTGGGCCGTCGGCCTGCGCAAGCTCCGTCAACTCCAGGACCTGGGCCATACCGTCGTCATCATCATCGGCGACTGGACGGCCCGCATCGGCGACCCCTCCGGCCAGTCCCAGACGCGAAAGATGCTCACCACCGAGGAGGTGCAGGCCAACTCCGAGGCGATCCTGCGCCAGTTCTACAAGATCCTGGACGAGCGCCGCACCGAGATCCGCCACCAGTCCGAGTGGTTCGACCCGTTCACCCTCACCGATGTCGTCCGCCTCTCCGCTCGCTATACCGTCGCCCAGATGCTCCAGCGCGACGACTTCGCCCAGCGCTACGCCGAGCACAAGCCTATCGGCCTCCACGAGCTGCTGTACCCTCTGCTCCAGGCCTACGACTCCGTGGCCGTGGAGGCGGACGTCGAGTTTGGCGGCACCGATCAGAAGTTCAACAACCTGCTTGGCCGCGAGATGCAACGGGCCGCCGGCCAGAAAGCCGGCCCCGCCGGCGAGGGCCAGGCGGTGTTCCTGGTGCCGCTGCTCGTCGGCCTGGACGGCACGCAGAAGATGAGCCAGTCCCTGGGCAACTTCATCGCCATCGATGACCCGCCGCACGAGATGTACGGCAAGCTCATGTCCATCCCCGACACGCTGATTGCGGACTACTTCGAGCTCCTCACCGACGTGCCGGATGATGAGCTAGCCCCCATCCGCAAGGCCGTCGAAAAGGGTGGCGCGAAGGCGATGGACCACAAGATGCGCCTCGCCCGCGATATCGTCGCCCAGTTTCACAGCGAGAAGGCAGCGGAGCAGGCCGAAGACGGCTTCGACCGCACCTTCCGCAAGCGCGAGCTGCCGGAAGAGGCGATAGAGGTTCCATTGAATTCCCTGCAAAAGGCGAAAAGGAGTCCCAGCGCCGAAGAGTCTGGAATACAGTCCTATGACCTTGGCTCTGTTATCCACAAGTATGGTCTTGCCACAAGCCTGTCTGAGGCTCGCAGACTCATCAAGCAGGGAGCCGTTGAGATCAACGGCCAAAAGATTGCCTCAAATCTGAATCCGTTAGAGCCCG
>CBDURB010000238.1:0-3285 GCA_965369585.1 uncultured bacterium | reverse complement strand
GCCGCTGACGCCGCAGACGATGGCCAGCTTGGGCCGCGTAACGTACCCCGTCTGTCCGATCTGCGCCTCTCGGTCCACCCACTCCTCGTCCACGGCCACCCGGGTTGCGCCTACATCGGCGTTGATGAGGTCGGCCAGCTCGCGCAGCATATCGAAGTTGCCGTGGACGCCCCTTCCGCCGATCACCAGGCGTTCTGCTGCCGTGATATCGCCACCCCGCGTTGTGGACCGCTTCAAGACGCGTACGGTCATGTCGGCTTCTGTAAGACGGACATCAACGCGCTGGATCCGCCCGTTTCGCGACTGATCGGGGGCTGAGCGAGGGAAGACACCCGGACGGACGGTGGCCATCTGGGGCCTGTGGTGGGGGCAAAGGATGCCGGCCAGGATGCCGTTGCCGAAACCCGTGACCTGGCCTACCAGAAGGCCGTCCTCGTTCAGGATGAGATCCGTGCAGTCAGCGGTGAGGCCGGTACGAAGCCGCACGGCCAGGCGACCGGCCAGGTCACGGCCGTTAGCGGTCGCGCCCAGCAGGAAGATATCCGGCCGGCGATCAACTATCAACTCAGCCATGACCTTCGTGTAGGGATCAGTCGTGTAGTGGCGCAGGATGGCGCTTTCGGCCAGCAGCACCTCGTCGGCGCCGTGGGCGATGGCTGGGACCGCCAGCGGGCCGATCTCGTACCCCAGCAGGACGCCGGTGACGGTTTGGTGGGATTCGTCGGCAAGCTGCCGGGCCCTGCCCAGAAGCTCCAGCGACACGGGCTCCAGGATCCCGTCCTGCTGCTCCAGGTAGACCCACAGGCCGGAGGCCTCGCCGGCCTGGTAGGGGGGCGCGGTCATTTGGTAACCCTTACTGCGGACTTGTCCGCATGCACCGCTGAAGTTTCCGGGCTCAGCGCGCCGGCCGCCAGCTCCGCCAGGTCCATCACCCGCATCTCTCGGTCAGAAAGCTTAACGCTGTCCTCCAGGCAAGCGATGCAGTGGGGGCAGGCTGTAACCAGGATATCGGCGCCGGTGTCGGCGGCCTCCCTCACTCGCAGGTCGGCGAAGCGCTCGCCGGCCTTGGTCTCCATCCACATCCGGCCTCCCCCGCCGCCGCAGCACAGCGTGTCCTCGCGGCTGCGTTCCATCTCCACCAGCTCCAGCCCGGGAATGGCGGCCAGGAGCTGCCGCGGAGCATCGGATACATCGTTGCGGCGGCTCAGATAGCAGGGGTCGTGGAAGGTGACTTTCGTCTCGAACGGCTTGTCAAAGCGGAGACGTCCCTCCTCGACAAGTAACGCCAGGTACTGCGTGTAGTGGAGGGGCCGGAACCCGTCCTGCGCCGGGTAATGGTTAAGGAACATGTCATAGCAGTGGGGTGAGGTAGTCACAATCGAGCGCACGCCCCGCTGGGCGAACAGCTCAACGTTGTCGTCGACGATTCGCCGCAAGTAGTCACGCTGGCCCAGGGCGTAGGCGGCGTCGCCGCAACAGGGCTCATCCTCTCCCAGGGTGCCGAAGGACACGCCGGCGGCACGGAAGAGGGCCACCAGGGCGCGCGCCACCTTCTGGGTGCGCGTGTCGAACGAGGGGGTGCAGCCGACATAGTAGAGAACCTCGTCGTCGGGCGCGAAAGCCTTCACGTCCAGCCCCTTCGCCCATGCGGTGCGCTGCGAAGGCGGCCGCCGCCAGGGGTTAGCGTCCCAGTACATTGCCCACAGCACGGAGGAGAGCCCCTTGGGCACGCTGCCGTCCTTCCAGGCTAGACTGCGAAGGGCCAGCATCACATCGGCGATGGGGACGCCGCGGGGGCACTGTAGCTCGCAGGCGCGGCAGGTAGTGCACCACCACATCGCCCCGTCTTTCTGGTCAATGCCCAACTGGGCGCGGTGCATTAGCTGACGTACGTTCACCGGCTCCGCCTGGAGCAGGCCCCAGGGGCAGGTGGCGGTGCAGACGCCGCACTGGAAGCAGGGCGCCACGGCGCCATCGGTGGCCTCCATCACCCTCTCCCACAGGGCGTCGTCGATCTCGATCACATCGTCCGCCGGCCGGCGCTTCATGTCGGCACCACCTGACTGCGGGCGTAGGTCTGCACGATGTCGTCCATCTCCTTGATCTTGGCGGCGAACTCTCGCCCCTCGGAGGCGGAGATCCACTGGAGCTGCAACCGTTCCGGCGCCACCCCCTTGCGTTCCAGCTTGCGACTCCAGAAGTTGAACCGTTTCAGGGCGGTGGTGTTGGCGTTGATGTAGTGGCAGTCGGAGCCCTTCTCCGTTAGGCGGCAGCCGGTCAGTAGGACTGCTCCCACTCCCAGCTCGAAGGCGTGGGTCACGAACCCCTCCTCCACCCGCGCCGAGCACATATTGCGGATGATGCGGGCGGATGGCGGATATTGGATCTTTTCGACGCCGGCCTGATCGGCACCGGCGTATGAGCACCAGTTACAGGCGAAGACGAGCACCTTCTCTTGAGGCCGCACGGCCAGGGCGGCGTCTATCTGAGCGATAATCTGCTCCGTAGTGAAGTAAGGCATCGTAATGGCGTCGTAGTTGCACTCGGCGGCGCAGGCGCCGCAGCCCTGACAGGCGGCATCGATGATCCTGAGCGGCCCCTCCTTTATCGGGCCCAGCAACTCGACAGCGCCGAAGGGGCAGACGGGGACGCATCTCCCGCAGAAGATGCACTTGTCTATGTCCAACTGCGCGGTGATGGGCTCCTTCTCTATGTGATCCCTGGCCAGGAGAGCCGCCGCCTTGGCCGCCGTGGCCAGCCCCTGCGCCAGCGACTCCCGCACGTCCTTGGGGCCCTGAACTGCGCCGGCCAGAAAGATCCCCGGCGAGCCGGCCTCGGCCGGGCCCAGCTTGGGGTGCTTCTCCAGAAGGAAGCCGTCCTCGCTGTGGGACACCTTGAGCTGCTGCGAGATGTCTTCCTCCGGCGGGCGCAGGCCGGTGGCCAGAACCACCAGATCGGTGGGGACGCGCAGGTCGGTGCCCAGAAACTCATCGCGCACGGTGACGGCGCCGTCCTCAAACCGGATCGCGTCCTCGGGCGGCACGTCCGGATAGCGGACGAACTGGACGCCTTCGCGCGCCGCCTCCTCGTACATCTCCTCCGCCTGGCGGCTGAAGGTACGGATATCGCGGTACAGGACCCGCACCTTCTTGCCCATGCGGCGCAATCGCCGAGCCTGGCCGACCATCGATTCGCAGCAGTAGCGGGAGCAGCCCGCGCCATCGCGGCGGGAGCCGACGCAGCCGATGACTGTCACCCTCTCACCGGGTAGGTCGTCCCAGCGAC
>CBDURB010000237.1:0-3292 GCA_965369585.1 uncultured bacterium | reverse complement strand
GGGAGACGCTGGCCACATCGTTCGAGGGTGTGTATGCGATTGGCGATGTCACCGGCATCCCGCTCGCCAACGGCAAATCGCTGCCCAAGGCGGGAGTGTTCGCGCACGGCGAAGCTGAGGTCGTAGCGCGCAACATCGCCGCCGAGATCAACAATGGTAAGACCCGCTGGGCGTTCGGTGGAGAAGGCTCCTGCTTCCTGGAGACCGGCTACGGCAAGGCGGCGTACGTGACCGGTAACTTCTACGCTGAGCCTGACCCGGATTTGAAGATGCGCCAGCCCAGCTTTCTCTGGCGCTGGGTGAAAGAAGGCTTCGTCCGCACCTGGCTCTGGCGCTGGTTCTAGACGCCGCCCGCACAGACGATCCGCTGCCGTAGAGTAGGGCTTCCCACTTGCGGGGCGCACCGCCTCCCGTTGCGGCTCAAACTCCAATCGGCTAATATGGTCGCGCCGCAGCCGAATCTGACGACTGCGCTGTATCCCGAGAGTGAGTACGGATGACCAAGGATTACAACGTCGCGGTAGTCGGCGCCACCGGCCTTGTGGGGCAGGAGTTCCTCAACCTCGTCCTGGAGAGAGGCTTCCCTATTAAGGAGCTGCGCCTCCTCGCCTCCAACCGCTCGGCGGGGCGCCACGTCACCGTGGGCGAATGGGAGCTGGAGGTAGAAGAGACCAACTCCAAGTCCTTCGCCGGCGTGGACATCGCCTTCTTCTCCGCCACCACGGAGGTCTCCAAGCAGATAATCCCCGCCGCAGTCAAGGCCGGCGCCATCGTCATCGACGATAGCGCTGCCTGGCGCATGGAGCCGGACGTTCCCCTGGTTGTGCCGGAGGTGAACGCCGATGACCTGGAGGGTCACAAGGGGATCATCTCCATCCCCAACTGCCCCACCACGCCCCTGGTACATACGCTCTGGCCCCTCCACATCACCAACCCAATTAAGCGCATCATCGTCGATACCTACCAGTCGGTTTCGGGGCACGGCGCCAAGGCGGTTCAGGAGCTTACCGACCAGACCCGCGCCGTGCTGGACGGCAACAGCGCCACCGCCCACGTCTTCCCTCACCAGATCGCCTTCAGCCTGCTGCCCCACGTGGACGTCTTCCTGGGCAGCGGCTACACCAAAGAGGAGTGGAAGATAATCAACGAGACCAAGAAGATCATGCACGAGCCAGATCTGGCGGTATCCGCCACCTGCGTTCGCGTGCCCGTATACGTCGGGCACTGCGAGGCTGTGCATGTGGAGTTCACCCGCCCCATCACCCCGGAAGAGGTAAATACTATCCTCCGCGACACCTCCGGCGTGACAATCCAGGACGAGTCGTCCGTGAACCTGTACCCCACGCCCAGGGGCGTCGTCGGCAAGGACGACACGTTCGTGGGACGCATCCGCCAGGACGCTTCCCATCCGATGGGAATCGCCCTGTGGATCGCCAGCGATAACCTCCGCAAGGGCGCCGCCCTCAACGCGATCCAGATCGCGGAGGAGCTGATCGCCCGCCGCCTGATATAGGAGCTGCCCATGGAGATCGGACGCCTTCTCACCGCTATGGTCACCCCCTTCGACGACGAAGGGCAGGTGGACTACGAGCAGGCGCGGCGGCTGGCCCGCTCCCTGCTCGACTCCGGCAGCGACGGCCTCGTGGTCGGCGGCACCACCGGCGAGGCGCCGACCCTGACCCATGAAGAGAAGCTGAAGCTGTTCGCCGCCATCAAGGAGGCGGTCGACGGCCGCGGTGCCGTCATAGCCGGCACCGGCACGAACGACACCGCCGCCAGCATCGAGCTCTCCCAGGAGGCGGAGCGGATCGGCGTCGATGGCCTCCTGCTCACCGTGCCCTACTACAACAAGCCTACACAGGACGGCCTCTACCGCCACTTCGAGGCGATCGCCCGGGCGACCAGACTGCCCTGCATCCTGTATAACATCCCCTCACGCACCGGCGTTAACATGACGGCGGAGACCACTCTGCGCCTCTCTCGGGTGCCCAACATCGTAGGAATCAAGGAGGCCTCAGGCGACCTCGCTCAGATCGCCCGCATCATCGACGACGCGGGCGAGGAGTTTCGCGTATGGAGCGGTGACGACTCCATGACCCTGCCCATCCTCGCCGTCGGCGGCTACGGCGTCATCGCCGTGGTCTCTCACCTCACCGGCGCCCAGGTGCACCAGATCATCGACGACTATCTGGCCGGTCGCACGGCCGATGCCGCACGCGTCCATCGTCGCCTCCTGCCCCTGATGCAGACCCTGATGACCGCGGGCAGCAATCCGGCCCCCGTGAAGTACGCCCTCAACCAGGTCGGCTTCAGGGTCGGCGCGCCCCGGCTGCCGCTGGTGGAGCCGGAGGGGGATGCGGCCGAACGCATTACAGCGCAGGTGCGGCGCAGTCAGATAGACTTAGCGGTGACGGTCTAGGCCAGGAGGTCCACCAATGCGCTTTCCCATCCTCATGAGTCCGCTCTGGCGGCCGCTGCTGCTGCCCTTCGGGGGCACGGCGCAGCGCTCCTACGTCGAACTCGAGGACGGGGTGCTGCACGTGCGCTTCGGCTGGCTGTTCGACCATCGCTTCCCCCTGAGCCAGGTGGAGGCGGCGTCGCCATCCCACTGGCCGCTGTTGGGCGGTATCGGCTGGCGCACTAACTTCCGCGGCACCGTGGGGCTGATCGGCACCTACGTCAACGTTGTGGAGATCCGGTTCAAGGAGCGCCAGCGCCTGCGTATGATCCTGCCCACGTCCTGCGAGCGCCTCTACCTCTCCCTGGCTGAGCCGCGCGACTTCATCGCCGCCCTGGGGGAAGCCACCGCTGCTGTAGCCCCGGCGGAGCCGGTCGCAGCTGGCGTCCCCACGGCCCCGAAGCGGCGTCGCAAGAAGAAGAGCGTCGGCTAGCCTTCCTCCCGCGCCCGCACGAACGCCTGCCAGCGCTTCCGCAGCTCCGATTGACCCCAGCGATAGCCTACAGCGTCGCCCACGCTGTTCGCCACGTTCGCCGAGCCGATGTAGAACAGCGCCATCGTCCCGAAGAACGCCAGCACCGTCCACCAGCTAACCCCGGAGAACGCCAGCGGCGCCAGCCCCAGAACCACCCCCAGCGTTAGCCCAATCCAGGCGGTGCCGCGCACCACCCAGCCCTCCCGCGACCGCTGGCTGCGGAACATCGAGAACACCTCGTCAGGTACGCGCGTCATAGCGGGCCAATCAGTCGGGGAGCGGCCGCAGTGAGGACAAGAGTTGCCCTCCTTCCCTGCGGGAACGGGGTGATAGCAGTAGCCGCAGAACCTGCCGGCGTT
>CBDURB010000236.1:0-3326 GCA_965369585.1 uncultured bacterium | reverse complement strand
CGGACGGCCTTAGTCTGGATCGCCTGGAGGTCGGAGCCGGCGTCGGGCTCCGTCATGCAGAGGGCGCACCGTCGCTCGCCGGTGGCCATGCTGGGGAGGAGGCGCGATTTCATCTCCTCGCTGCCGTACGTCTTGATCATCCAGGAGATCATCGTGTGCGTGTTGAGGATGCCGCCCAGGCTCATCCAGCCGCGGGACAGCTCCTCCACGATCGCGGCGTAGGTGGTGAACGGGAGGTCCAGGCCGCCGTATTCCTGCGGGATCGTGGCGCCGAACATCCCCAACCCCTTCAGCTGCTCGACGAGGTCAGTGGGGTATTCGTCCGCGTGCTCCAGGTCCGTGGCTACCGGCATGACCTCTTTCTCCACGAAGCGGCGCACCTCAGATACGATCATCTGTTGCTCTTCGGTGAGGGTGACCAGAGAGGGGATGGGCATCGTCTACTCCTGCGTGCTGATTCCGGCCGCCTCCGCCCATCGTAGAAGGCGCTTGGCCTGCCAGTAGATTGGCGTGTCGATCATCTTTCCGTTCACGGGGATAGCGGCGCGGCCCTTCGCGATCCCCTCCGTATCCAAGAGGCGTACCACATCCCTCGCTTCGGTGATCTCTTGTTCGGTCGGCGAGAAGACGCGATTGACCACCTCCACCTGGCCGGGGTGGATGCAGTACTTGCCGCGGAAGCCTAAGCTGCGGGCGTAGCTGGAGTCCCGCTCCAGGTGCTCCATATTGGTGTAGTCCGGCTCCGGTGTGTCGATAGCCACTAGATCGGCGGCGGCGGCGGTCGTTGCGAGCTGCGCCCGCGGCCACTCGATCTCCCGCGCCTCTTCGCTGCGTTGCAGCCCCATGTCCACTGCCAGGTCCTCTGCCCCTAAGGACAACCCCACCAGCCGCGGCGAGGCGGCGGATATCTCTCGCGAGTTCAGAATCCCCTCCGCCGATTCAACCAGCGGGATTATGTCTACTGTGCCCGTCTCCATCCCCTGCTGTCGCTCCAGGAGCGTGAGGTAGTGGTCGGCGCGCCTGACCGTCTCAGCGGTATGCGCCTTGGAGAGCACGATGCCGTCCAGGCCCGGCCGGACCACAGCCAGCAGGTCATCCTCCAGAAGGCCGGTGTGCAGGCCGTTCACGCGGACAAACGTGGCGAAACCACTGTGGGGCATGCCGTCGATCGCCTCTGCCGCTGCGGCTCGCGCCTTCTCCTTCTCGGCCGGTGGTACAGAGTCCTCCACGTCCAGGCAGACGACATCCGCTCCTGTCTCCGGGGCCCGTGTGACGAACCGCTCGACGATAGAGGGTACAAATAGGATGCTGCGCAGTATTGGGATGGCGCGCTGTTGTTCGTACATCTGATCTGGTCTCAAACGTGGATTATTGGCGGGCTTCGCCTGGGACGCGCACCTGCCTAGCGGCAGGCAGGCCTTAGTTTAATCCTAGTTTGCGCTAAACTGCAAGTTGATCTATAGACGTTAGGCCCGCGCGCGATCCGCATCCATTGCTTGACCCTATATCCCAGCGGCGGCTATAATCGCCCGCGCAGCCCCAGTAGGGGGCCCGTGTTCGACAGGGCCTGCTACGACGGGTTAATCTCCCGGTACATGACGTCGTGGGAACCGGTCCCGGGTACGAGACGGATCGCATGGCGCTCCTCAGGAGCCAATCAGATGCTGACGGAGAAGCGCGTCACGCGGTGACCGCGGCCTAGTTCAAAGGAGGAGCTATTCGACATGCGAAACCCCAGGGCGTTCCTCGCGCCGCTGGCGGTCGGTGCGCCGACACCGCCGAGCGAGCTTCCCGCGCGGCCCTCTCGAATGATCCACTTCTTCCCCCCGCAGAATGAGAGGGTGCGTAAGAAGATCCCGCAGATCATCCCTCAGGTCGATGTGCTGCTTGGCAACCTTGAAGACGGGATCCCGGCAGAAGACAAAGAAACGGCGCGCGAGGGCCTTATCGAAGTCGCACTGAACAACGAGTTCGGTAGCACGTCGCTATGGACGCGCATCAACAGCCTGGACAGCCCCTGGGTCCTCGACGATCTCATGGCCGTCATCCCAAAGATCGGCAATAAGCTAGAGGTGGTCATGGTCCCTAAAGTGGAAGGGCCGTGGGATATCCACTACCTTGACCGCCTGCTTGCACAGCTAGAGGCAAAGCACGGAATCAAGAAATCCCTCCTGATCCACGCCATCCTCGAAACCGCGCTAGGAGTCTCCAATGTGGAGGAGATCGCCGCCGCGAGCCCCCGGATGCAGGGCATCAGCCTTGGGCCGGCGGATCTGGCTGCTTCGAGGCGAATGAAGACGACGAGAGTCGGCGGTGGCCATCCAGCGTATCAGGTGATCGCCGATCCCGATCCGGAGGACCCCGACGCACAGCGGCTATTGGCACAGCAAGATCCCTGGCACTACACGCTGGCTCGCATGGTCGACGCCTGCAACTCAGCAGGCATTCTGCCGTTCTACGGCCCGTTCGGCGCCATCGAAGACCCGCTGGCCTGCCGGCATCAGTTCAGGTCCGCTTTCTTGATGGGCTGCGTCGGCGCCTGGACGTTGCACCCGAGCCAGATCGACATCGCCAGGCGCGAATTCAGCCCCCCAGTCGATGAAGTTAAGACCGCGAAGCGTATCATCGAAGCCATGGGCGATGGAACCGGCACGGTGATGCTTGACGGGAGAATGCAGGACGATGCTACGTTCAAGCAAGCGCAGGTCATGGTGCAGACGGCGAGGATGATCGCCGAGCGCGATCCGGAGTACGCTGAGCTCTACGGCCTGTGATGAAGCGGGAGGGAGAGCGATGAAGAGCGACCTTGCCCTCACCCCTAGCCCCTCTCCCGTGTCACGGGAGAGGGGCGGTCGGCCACAGGCGGGCCGCGGTGAAGGTGGGCCACGCTCGAGTGCCAGTGTCAAGGGTGCGGCGAGGCAAATGCGTAAAGAGCCAACTCGCTCAGAAAACCTTCTCTGGTCTGCCCTGCGCGACCGGCGCTTAGCCAACCGGAAGTTTCGTCGGCAGCATCCCGTCGGCCGCTTTATTCTTGACTTCTACTGCCATGAGGAACGACTTGCTGTCGAAGTGGATGGACCGGTCCATGAGACGCAGAGGCAAGCAGACGGCGAGCGCCAGCAAATCCTTGAGTCCATGGGCATCCGCTTCCTGCGCCTGCCGGCAGCACTGGTAGAGGGCGACTTACCAGCGGCGTTGGCGGCGATAGAGAGGGCTCTCAGCACTGACCCCTCTACCGCTGGGCGGGAGAGGGGTGACCCGCAGGGTCGGGGTGAGGGGGCCTAAGATGCGCCTCTACGAGTTCGAGGCCAAGAAGCTTCTCGCCA
>CBDURB010000235.1:0-3326 GCA_965369585.1 uncultured bacterium | reverse complement strand
CGGAGGAGGTGGCGGCCACCGCCACGGGCGCCACTGTGGGCGCGCCGGAGCCGGAAGCAGCGGAGGCGGAGGCGGAGCCAGCGCCGACGCCCGCCGGCGTACCAGCGGACCCTTCGACAGGCTCTCCGAGCCCCGATTCATCGGGGGAGTCCGCAAAGCGGACAGAGCAGGCTCCTTCGGCAGGCTCTCCGAGCCCCGATTCATCGGGGGAGCCCGCAAAGGGGACAGAGCAGGCCCTGCTGGCGCGGATCCGCGATGTCTGCAAGGAGAGCGACAAGCAGCTAGCGGCGCTCCTCAACGCCTCCTGCGAGGTGACGTCGCTGGAGGAGGACGTGCTGACACTCGGCTTCTACCACACGTTTCACCTGGAGCGGATGGAGGCGGGGGGCTACGCCAGCCGTCTCAGCGAGCTGCTATCGCAGGAGTTGGGGAGGCCGATAACCGCCAAGCTAGTACACTCGCCGCGGAGACCCACTCCGGGCAAGGTTAAGAGTGGACATCTGGTGCAGGCGGCCCAAGAGCTGGGCGCCAAGCCGATCGGAAAAGGAGAGCACGACGACAGCTAAGGCCGGATGGGGTGAACATATACAACACGATCGGGGATTGGAGGTCTAGATGGCGCAGCGTGGAATGAACCCGGAGATGATGAAGCAGTTCCAGGCGCTCCAGGGGAAGATCGCGAAAGCGCAGCAGGCGATGGAGGAGAAGACTATCGAGGCGTCCTCCGGGGGCGGTGCGGTGGCGGTGGTGATGAACGCGCTGCCTAAGCTTAAGTCCATCACAATCCAGCCGGAGGTCGTGGATGCCAGCGATGTGGAGATGCTGCAGGACCTGGTGCTCACGGCGATTAACGAAGCGCTGGAGCAGGCCCGGGCCACACAGATGCAGCAGCTTGCCGGGGTTGCCGGCGGGTTGAACATCCCCGGCCTCACCGGCTAGAAGCCAATAACGGACGGTGGCCCGGTTTCCGACTCGAAGGTGATCATCTCGTGAACGAACAGACGACGGCGGCCCCGGGGCCTGTGGTGCGCCTGATCGAGGAGTTTCACAAGCTCCCCGGCGTGGGCCCGAAGAGCGCCCAGCGGCTGACCTATTACCTCCTGCGCATGCCAGCCGCCGAGGCGCGGGCGCTGGCCGAGGCGATCCTGGAGGTGAAGGAGCGGATCATTTTCTGCGCCACCTGCCAGAACGTCACCGACACGAACCCCTGCCGCATCTGCGACGGCGACCAGCGCGACCGGAGCACGGTCTGCGTGGTGGAGGAGCCGATGGACACCCTGGCGGTGGAGCGCTCCGGCAGCTACCACGGTCTGTACCACGTCCTCCACGGCGCTATCTCGCCGATGGACGGTATCGGGCCGGAGGAGCTGAAGATTGAGGAGCTACTGGCGCGGCTGCGCGGCGACGAGGTGAGCGAGGTGATCCTGGCGACGAACCCCAACCTGGAGGGGGAGGCGACGGCGATGTACCTAACGCGGCTACTGCGGCCGTTGGGGGTCAAGGTGACGCGGCTGGCGCGGGGCCTGCCGATGGGGGGCGACCTGGAGTACGCCGACGACGTCACGCTGACGCGGGCGATGGAGGGTCGCCAGGAGGTGGAGGGGTAGCATGACGCCGCCACGGCTGTACAAGACGGAGGCGATCGTCCTGCGGCAGCGGAAGCTGGGGGAGGCGGACCGTATCCTCACGCTTCACACGCCGGCACACGGCAAGCTGGACGCCAAGGCGAAAGGCGTGCGCAAGACCACCAGCCGGATGTCTGGGCACCTCCAGCCGCTGAACCGCTGCATGGTGCAGCTAGCGCGGGGGCGGACGATGGAGGTGGTCGCCGGGTGTGACACGCTGGAGAGCTTCCAGCGGCTGCGCGACGACCTGGACCGGCTGAGCCGCGCCCTCTACGCCGCCGAGCTCGCGGACCGCTTCCTGCCGGAGCGGGTGGAGAACGCGGCCACCTACCGGTTGCTGCTGGAGACGCTGCGCCGCCTCCAGAGCGACGCGGATCAGGACATTGTGCTGCGATACTATGAGATGCGGCTGCTGGACCTGAGCGGCTTCCGTCCGGAGCTGGCGCGTTGCCTGGGCTGCGGCCAGCCGCTTCAACCGCAGCAGAACTTCTTCGCGCCTGCCGCGGGAGGGACGTACTGCTCCTCGTGCGGCGCGGGAGCGGCAGGCTCGCGGACTCTGTCGCTGAACGGGCTCAAGGTGTTGCGACTACTCCAGCGCGCATCGTATAAAGAGACAGTACGGCTGAGCATGCCGCCGGCGCTAGCGCAGGAGGTGGAGCGCCACCTCCGCAGCTACATCGTCTACATGCTGGAACGCGACGTCAACGCCGCCGCCTTCGTGGAGCGGTTGCGACGGGAGCAGCAGCCGCTAGAGGTCTGAACGATGCCGTTATACGAGTACCACTGCGAGAAGTGCGATAAGGTGTTCGAGGCGTTACGTTTGCTGCGAGAGTCGGACGCGTCTGTCCCCTGCCCGGAGTGTGGCCACGAGGCCGAGCGCATCATGCCGACATCGTTCTCGGCGATGTCCTCAGGCAAGGGATACCCACAACGGGTGCCGTTTCACCAGAAGCCGGTGAGAAACGTGAAGCCGAAGAAGTCGACCGCGGCGCCTGTGAAGGCGAAGAGCAAGCCTGCCTACCGGACAGGCAGGCGCGGCGCCAAGGCGGCGAAGAGGTAACCATGCCCCTGTACGAGTACTACTGCAAGCCCTGTAACGGCATCTTCGAAAGCATCCGTCCGATGCGGGAGGCGTCCGTGGCCGTGCCTTGCCCGGAGTGCAGCCTCGACGCCCCGCGCATCATGTCCAGCTTCAACGCCTTCACTTTCCGGGACGGCTACGCACGCCGCCTGCCGGACAAGGGGACGTTCTGGCACATGGGCAAGGAGGTCAAGAAGCGCGCCAAGCGTATGAGCTGGTACGACCACCCTGAGTTGACACCGCCAAAACGGAAGCCCCGACCCGCGAAGGGCGCGATTACGGCGGCCAGGGACAGACAGGCCTCACAGGCCAGTGACCTGTCCTACCGTGACCGCTGGGGTGTGGACGCGCGTGGTTTTCGCCAACCGAAGGCGGCGAAGAAACGCAAGCCGGCGCGCAAGACGATCACCTAGCCCGTTGGCAAGCCTGCCTACCGGCAGGCAGGCTCAGGGCGAGCGGTCTTGTTACGCTCGTGGTGAGCCCGTCGAACCATCAGCAGGGGCTAGGGTAGCACCCCACCCCAGAGTTGTTCGTCCCACCCGGCCCACCCCTGAACTCCGTTCAGGCTCGGCCCCACCCCAGGAGAAGCTAGAGCTAGCCACGGATGGAGGACCATAATC
>CBDURB010000234.1:0-3347 GCA_965369585.1 uncultured bacterium | reverse complement strand
GGCGACAACGTCGGCGACGTCGCCGGCATGGGCGCCGACCTGTTCGAGTCGTACACCGGCGCGATCGTCGCCACCATGTCCCTGGCCACGGTAGCGATAGTCGGAGTCGGTGAGAACGCGGTGTTCGACCCCTCCGCCATTATCGACTACGATTCCGATGCCTTCGTGCTGCCGCTCCTCATCATGGGTATCGGCATCTTCGCCTCCATCATCGGCACCTTCCTCGTCCGCACCGGCGAGGAGGCGTCGATAGGGCGATTGCTCTGGGCCCTGCGGACCGGCGTGTTCGGCGCCGGGGCGCTGGTCCTCCTCGGCACCGCGGTCGCCATCCTTGCTCTGGATCTGGAGTTCGAGCTGTTCTGGGTGGTGCTGGTAGGCCTCGTTACCGGCCAGGTGATAGGCACGGCAAGCGAGTACTATACGGCGTACGAGTACCGTCCCACTCAGAACCTGGCCGCTCAGTCGGAGACCGGCGCGGCGACGATTATCATCGGCGGCCTCGGCCTCGGCATGCTTTCCACGGCGATCCCCCTCCTGGCGATCGTAGCCGCGATCGGGATCACCTTCGAGCTGGCAGGGCTCTACGGCATCGCTCTAGCGGCGGTCGGCATGCTCTCGCCTCTCGGCATCACCCTGGCGACCGACGCCTACGGCCCCGTCGCCGACAACGCAGGCGGCATCGCCGAGCAGACACACCTGCCGGCGGAAGTGCGTCAGCGAACGGACGCCCTGGATAGCCTTGGCAACACCACCGCGGCCACCGGCAAGGGCTTCGCCATAGGCTCCGCCGTCCTGACGGCGCTAGCCCTTATGGTCAGCTATTCGCAGGTCATGGGGATCGATACGTTTAACCTCCTCGAGGTCGAGGTGCTGATCGGGCTGCTCATTGGCGCTCTAATGCCGTTCGTGTTCGGCGCTCTTACCATGCTCGCGGTAGGCCGCGCCGCCAAGGAGATGGTGAACGAAGTGCGACGTCAGTTTCGCGAGCACCCCGGCATCATGGATGGCACGGAACAGCCCGACTACACCCGCGCCGTCTCTATCTCAACCGATGGCGCCCTGCGCGAGATGATCCTGCCGGGTGCGCTCGCCATCACCGTCCCCATTCTGGTAGGCGCTCTGATAGGCGCGGAGGCGCTGGGCGGACTCCTGATCGGCTCCATCGCAGCCGGGTCGCTTCTCGCCCTCATGATGGCTAACGCCGGCGGCGCCTGGGACAACGCGAAGAAGTACATCGAGGCCGGCGCGCTCGGCGGCAAGGGGTCGGACGCTCACAAGGCGGCGGTGGTCGGCGATACCGTCGGCGACCCGTTCAAGGACACCTCCGGCCCCTCCATGAACATCCTCCTCAAGCTCATGGCGATCGTGGCGGTGGTGTTCGGGCCGCTATTCCTCTAGCAGGAGCGGTCCGCTTGACCAGCCTCGATGCCGCAGCCCTGATCCGCAGGCTGGCCGCGAGGCGAGTTGTAGGCGCGGTTACGTCTTCTCGAAGCGCTCCACGGAAACCACGAAGACGATCGCTCCGCCCGTCCGAACCTCCACCGGTTCCGAGGGCAGGATGCTCTCAGGGAAGGGCAACGCCTGCGCCGGCAGGAACTCCGTTCGTGCTTCGCACTCGCTGCGTATGAGCGCTATGACGTTATCAACGTCTCCGGCGTCCACACCGGAGAAGATAGTGACGTTGCCCCGCCGCAGGAAGCCGCCGGTGCTGCTTACCTTCGTCGCGGGGTAGCCCCGCTGCACCAGCTTCTCGACAAGGGTGTCTGCGTCAGTATCGGAAGCGATGATGATAAGGAGCTTCTGATCGGCCTGCTGCGACTCTTCTTGGGCGGACAAGCTGACGGCCTATTGCTCCTCTACCTCTTCGCCGTGCCGCTGCACTCGCTCGCGCAGGACTCGCCTGGTCTCGCTGCCGGGCTGCGGCGCCACGAGTAGCCCAAGGCTAACGCCTAGAGCGATTCCGAGAATGAGACCGAGGATAAATCGCATGACCGACCTCCGTCTACCTGAACTGAAAACCGTCCGTTCGGGAGGATCCGGGTAATCTGACAGCCCGATACTAGCCAACCGTAGTATCCTTGTCAAGGGAATTCGCTTTGACTTCGCCCACTGAACCTGATACCGTCATATCTAGCATCGCGATTAAGTGTATAACCAGGTGAGCTAAATGGCCGACGCGCCATCCATGGACGTTTTCGTCTCCCTGTGCAAGCGCAGGGGGTTCGTTTTTCAGAGCAGCGAGATCTACGGGGGCATCGGTGGCGTCTGGGACTACGGGCCTCTGGGCGTGGAGCTTAAGAACAACATCAAACAGGCCTGGTGGCGTGCTACCGTCCAGGAGCGCGACGATGTGGTCGGCCTGGACGCTTCCATCATCATGAACCCGCGCGTCTGGCAGGCCAGCGGCCACGTCGACACCTTCGCCGACCCGATGGTCGATTGCAAGTCCTGCAAGCGTCGCTTCCGCGCCGACGAACTGGTCGAGCACAAGCACGAGGCGGAGAGCGTCCACGGGCAAGCCGTGGACGTCGCCGGCGTGCCCTGCCCTGATTGCGGCGGCGAACTCACCGAGCCGCGCATGTTCAACCTGATGTTCAAGACGTACGTTGGGCCAGTAGAAGACAGCGCCTCCTTCGCCTACCTGCGGCCGGAGACGGCCCAGGGCATCTTCGTCAACTTTGATAACGTCCTCACCACCTCCCGCCGCAAGCTGCCCTTCGGCATCGCCCAGATCGGCAAGGCGTTCCGCAACGAGATCACCCCCGGCAACTTCATCTTCCGTGACCGCGAGTTCGAGCAGATGGAGATCGAGTACTTCGTCCTCCCCGGCACCGATGAGGAGTGGCACGAGCGCTGGATCCAGGAGCGCTTCGACTGGTGGACCGGCCTGGGCGTCCGCAAGGAGAAGCTGCGCATCCGCGAGCACACCCAGGACGAGCTCTCGCACTACGCCAAGCGCACGGTGGACATCGAGTTCGACTTCCCCTTTGCCGGATTCGCCGAGATCGAGGGGATCGCGAACCGCACCGACTTCGACCTCGGGGCCCACGCCGAGTCCGCCGGCCGCGAGCTCAAGTACTTCGACGAGGAGTCCAACCAGCACATCGTGCCCTACGTGATCGAGCCGTCTATGGGCGTGGACCGCTGCTTCCTGACGGTGCTGATCGATTCCTACGCGGAGGAGGAGGTGCGGGGCGAGAAGCGGACGCTGCTGCGGCTGGACAAGCGGCTGGCCCCCATCAAGGTGGCGGTGCTGCCCCTCTCACGCAACGAGAAGCTGGTGCCCACGGCGCGGCGGGTGTGGGACCTCCTGCGCCCGCGCTTCATGACCCAGTACGACGACGCCC
>CBDURB010000233.1:0-3352 GCA_965369585.1 uncultured bacterium | reverse complement strand
CGACGCAGCTCCCCCGCCTCGTCGCACAGCCGCTCCTTCAGCCCCGGATACTGCCCGTCCAGCGCGTTGATGCAGGCCATCAGCGTATCGCCATCGCCGCTCACAACGTCCAGTTCGTTGGTTAGCTTGCGCAATGGTGTGGGGATCCGTACGTTTACGCTCATCTCTACCTCATACTACCCTTCCACTATATCTCCAGCCACCGGGTCCACCCTGACGCCCTGATCCACCACCCACTGCACCCCCCGCTCAATCTCCTCCATCTCACCCTCCAGCTCCAGCACCACCCAACCGCGGTCATCTGTGACGTCAGCGCGGCGGATGTTAGTCACCAGATTGAAGTCGCGGCCCAGCCGCCAGATGACAGGCTCCTTGATCAGCTCCTGGGCGAAAGTGAACTTTACTCGTTGCTTAGCCAATATGATCTCCTACTTCCGGGCCGCCGGCAAAGCGCCGGCCTGCTCGCTGAACGCGTTCTCGAAAGAGGCCATGTTCGGCTGCACAGCCAGGGCGGGCTTCAGCCGCGGCGCAACCGCCTCCTGAGTCTTGAGCCCGGCGCCCGTGATGAACGCCACCACCAGCTCTTGGGGATCGATGAGCCCCTGCTCGACCAGGCGTCTTAGGCCGGCGATCACTACCCCGCCCGCCGTCTCCGCGAAGATGCCCTCCGTCTCCGCCAACAGCTTGATCCCCTCCACCACCTCATCGTCGCTGACGGCCACGCCCTGCCCGCCCGACTGCGACATCACCTTGAGAGCATGGTAGCCGTCCGCGGGGTTGCCGATCGCCAGAGACTTGGCGATGGTGTTCGGCTTCTGGGGCTTGATATCGAAGCTCTGACGCTCCCAGGCCTCCACTATGGGCGAGCAGCCCGTAGCCTGCGCGCCGCTCATCCTCGTCCCCCGCCAGTCCACCAACCCCAGCCAGGCCAGCTCCTTCAGCCCCTTGTATATCTTGGTGTAAAGGGAGCCGCTGGCCAGGGGCACGATGCAGTGATCGGGCGATCTCCAGCCCAACTGCTCGCACACCTCGTAGGCCAGCGTCTTGCTGCCCTCTGAATAGTAGGGCCGCATGTTGATGTTGACGAACGCCCAGGGGTATTTATCGGACAGCTCGCTGCACAGACGGTTCACTTCGTCGTAGCTGCCGTCCACCGCCACCAGGGTGGGGCCGTACACGCTGGAGCCGACGATCTTCCCCTGCTCGAGGTCGGCAGGGATAAAGACGATAGCGTCCATGCCGGCCCGGGCGGCGTGAGCGGCGACGCTGTTGGCCAGGTTGCCGGTGGAGGCGCAGGCAAGAGTGTCGAACTCGAACTCACGCGCCTTTGTGACAGCAAGGGAGACAACGCGGTCCTTGAACGACCAGGTTGGGTTTTGACAATCGTTCTTGACGTACAGCCGCTCCAGCCCCAGGAGGCGTCCCAGGTGAGAAGCCCTGATCAGGGGGGTGTAGCCGGTGCCGATATCCACGGCCGCCTCCGCCGTGACAGGCAAAAGGTCGGCGTAGCGCCACATGGTCAGCGGCCCCCGCTCGATCCGCTCCCTGGTCAGCGTGCGCCTCAGGGCTTCGTAGTCGTAGAACACCTCCAGCGGGCCGAAACAGAACTCGCAGACGTGTATCGGGTCCAGGGGATAGACCCGGCCGCACTCCCTGCATCTTAGATTCTTAGCGAATGACATGACAGCGATCCTCCGGCTTCTAATCGTTAGCCGTGACGGGCCTCCCTGCCCCCGGCTCTCCCGGGGTGGAGGCCCGCAGCATCGCCATCAGCCCGGCTTCCTCAACCGACCTCAAAGCAATCGGACAGGCGTCTCCCGCCGGAGACGGATGCGCCTCCAGCGCGAACCCTCGTGCTACCACAGTGTCCCTACAGGCGATCATAAGTAAAAAGAAGACCTCTTCCATCCGACTGGAGAAGAGGCCACCTACCTCCCTTATCGTCCTCCCGCCTCAAGCGGGAGTCGGCGTTGGCACCGTTATTCCCCACTGATCGGGAAACCGGTTGCCGGGCTTCACAGGGCCGTTCCCTCCACCTCTCTGGATAAGAGCATATTCAATTGTTCGATGGGATGCTAGCACAGAGATAGAAGCGGTGTCAACGCACTGCTGAGACCGAGTCGAGCCTATGCGGTGTGGACGATCACTTCAGGCTCGCGGGATGCCTGCTTAATCAGATCGTCCAAGACGACGCGCAGGCTGAACCCCTTCAACACCGGGTGCTTGAAGGGGGCATCCAGATCGACAGAGTAGTGGTGACGGCGGCCATCCTTGCGGACATTCAGCATATCCGCCCTTCTAAGGTCGCCAATGACCCCCCAGACGGTACGCCTGGTTAGCGACATCGCCTCCGCTATCTCTTTGATCGTGCAGCTGGGATTGACGGCAATGTAGAAGAGGATCGAGCCGTGGCTGGAAACGAGATACCAATTGTTTTCTATAGTCATATGAATAGTATTACATTTCTGGTTTCTCAATAGCCGCAAGCACATACTACCATCTAACCTCTAGGTTGAAAAGACGTAAGTGGAAAGATTTCAGCACGATTTTTCACTCACCCTCATTGACCACGTCTATACCTGCGGCCCGCGTCTTCCTGCCGGTGCCGTCGAACACCGGCGGACAGCCGCACCAGCGCTACCATCGCAGCAGCGCCTATCAGCGATCAGCTACCGAGCAAAGCCGTTCGGCACGGGGCCTCGCGCCCCCTATAACCCCTCGGCCGGTTCTCCCTCCGCCCCCTCTTCCCCTATCAGGGGCCCCTCGTCGGCCAGGCTCAGCTCCTCCTCCTGTGGCGGAGTGCGCAAAAGATAGATGATAGCGGGCAGCGCCAACGCCATGCTGGCGATGCCGATCAGCTGGGCCGTGCGCAGACCCAGCAAGACGATGTCATCCAGGCGAAGGAAGCTTACACCCAGACGCAGCGCGCCGTAGAGAATCACCCAGGAGAAGAACGTCACCCCGCTCCGCGTCACCCTGGCGTAGATAAGGAGAAGGACTGCAAAGATCGCCATGTCGCCCAGCAGCTCGTACGCCACCGCTGGGTGCTGGACGAGGTTTGGGTCGCCGAAGGCCAGCAAGCTGGGGCTGTCCGGATTAGTGTAACGCACGCCCCAGGGAAGGCTCGTGGTCTCGGCGAAGTGCTCACCGTTTATGATGTCGCCGATCCGGCCCGTAGCCATGCCGAGAATCGCCCCGATCGCGGCGATGTCCGCCGCCTTCGGGATGTTCGGCAGCCTGGTGAGGTAAGCGTACCCCCAGGCCCCTATCGTGCCGCCGATGAGCGCGCCGTAGATGGAGATGCCGCCGGTGTTGATGGCGAAGATATCGCCCAGGTCGTCCTCGAACAGCG
>CBDURB010000232.1:0-3374 GCA_965369585.1 uncultured bacterium | reverse complement strand
GTCCCAGTGCTCGTACCAGGTGCGGTCGCCCATCCAGTAGTTGTCGGTGATCTGACCGGCGCCGATGACCCAGGCGGGGCGGTCGGCGATGGCGCGGGCCCGCTCCTCGGAAGCGAAGATGACGGCGACGGCCCCGTCGGAGCTGGGGCAGCAGTCGCTCAGGCGCAGGGGCCAGGAGACCATGCGTGTGTTGAGGGCGTCCTTCACCGTCATCATGCGCATGAGGTGGGCGTTGGGATTGCGGCGGGCGTTCTCGTAGTTCTTGACGGAGATAAGGGCCAGATCCTCCTCCGTGGTGCCGTAGCGCCAGAAGTGGCGCACCCCCTGGAGGGCGGCGATGGTGATCGCGCCCGCCCCCAGCCAGCGCTCGTAGATAGGGTCGACGGCGGTGTTCAGGACCAGTTGCGCCTCCAGAGACTCGCCCACCCGCTGGGAGGCGACCGCTACGACGACATCGAACAGGCCGGAGGCGACGTGGTAGTAGCCGGACAGCCCCGTGGAGCCGCCGGTGGTGCCGCCGGTGGTGATCTTCATCAGGGGCAGGTTGGCGGCGCCGGCGCCGGCGCAGGCCTCCACGTTCCAGCGCTCCGGTGCGAAAATGCCGTCGAACGAGTCCATGGAGCCGTAGGTCACCGCGTCGATGTCGCCGGCCTGCAGCCCCGCCTGCTCTAATGCGCTGCTTACCGCCTCGTACACCAGTTCAGGATAGGTGACGTCCGCGCGATGGCTGGTGGCCCGCGTCAACCCCACCCCGGCGATGGCCACGCGTCTGGGCATCGGCTAACCTCCCTCCAGAATGACCGTGCAGTCCGTTCGGGCGGCGGCGCCGCTGGGGGCGCTCATGCCGTGAGCCAGGGCCCGCCCGGCCTCCGTCACCTGTCGCTCCCCTGCATCTCCACGGATCTGGAGAGCGGCCTCCGCGGCCCTCACGAGCCCCGAGGCGCCGTATAGGTTGGAGCAGAGCACGCCCCCGGACGGGTTGACGGGCAGGCTCCCGCCCATCTCCGTAACACCTTCCGCCAGCAGGCGGCCCCCGCCCCCGTCCGGCGCCAGGCCCAGCGCCTCGTAGGCCATTAGTTCGTGGAATGCCGTGATGTCGTGCAGTTCCGCCAGGTCCAGGGCGCTCAGAGGATCGTCGATGCCGGCCATTCGGTAGGTCTTCGCCCCGGCCTCAGCCAGGGAGCCGAGGCGGGTCAGCTCTTTCGACCCCAGGTCGTAACTGTCGATAGCCCAACCGATGCCGGTGATCCAGACGGGCCCCTGGGTGATGCGGCGGGCCGCGTCCTCCGAGGCGAGGATGACGGCGACGCCGCCCACCGATTGCGGTGGGCAGTGCAGAGCGTTCAGCGGGTAGCAGACCCGATCGGAGGTAATGACCTCCTCAGCGGTCACGGCGGACTGCACGTGGGCCCTGGGATTAGCGGCGCCGTTGCCGCGGTTCTTCACGACCACCGCAGCCGCTTGCTCCTCGCTGACGCCGTAGCGCTGAAGATAGGCGCTGGCCTGGAGGGCGAGGCTGACGAGGTGGCTCTGGCCCAGGGAGCGCACGAAGAGAGGGTCGAAGACGACGTTGCTGACGGTCTCGAAGGACGACTCGGCGTGGCCGTGGCCACTCACCAACGCCACATCGAAGAGGCCGGCGGCGATGCGCATGTAAGCATAGGCCAGGGCCATGATCCCGTCTTCGCCCACGTGGCTGGAGTCCTTGAGGTAGCCGCCGGCGGACATGGTGGTGTGCATGTCCGAGATGGTGCGGCCGTCCACGGCGTCCCAGCCAGAGCAGATGACGGTGTCCACGTCGCCGCGGTCCAGGCCGGCATCAGCCAGGGCCAGCCGAGCCGCCTCGTAATCGTGCTCGTGGTAGAGACGGTCGTCCGCCGATTCTCGAAGGGGCGTTAGGCCTATACCGACGATTGCGACCTTAGCGCTCACACATCACCTCGCCTTCAGTACGACCGAATCAGTATGACCGAGGAAGACCCAATACGTGCTCACCGATGTAGTTCAGCGCCATTTCACGCGATACGGGCACTGTGCGCAACATCCGAACCAGGGGCCAAACCGTTATCAGATCAACATCGATGCTGAATCCGCTGCCGCCATGCACCTCAATGGCCAGATCGCAGGCCTCGGTGGCCGCCTCGGCGGCGGCGAACTTCGCCATGTTGGCGTAGGCGGCGGCGGTCACCTTGTCGCCTCCATCGAACAGCTGAGCCGCGTAGCGGGTCATGAGCGCCGCCAACTCCAGGTTGACTTTAGCGATGGCCAGGGGGTGCTGCAACCCCTGGTGGGCGCCTATGGGTTTATCGAACACCACCCGCTCCTTGGCGTAGGCCACTGCCTTCTCCAGCACGAACTGCCCCAGCCCTACCGCCACGGCGGCGGCGCTGATGCGCTCCGGGTTCAGAGCGTCGAAGAGGTACTTGCTGCCCTTCCCCTCCTCGCCTATCAGCTCGTCGCGCGGCACCCGCACGTCGTCGAAGAACACCTCAAACTGCGTCTCCGGGTGCAGGACGCCCATCTCCAGCGGCTGGAGCGTCACCCCCGGCGCTTTCCTGTCTACGAGGAGCAGGGAGAGGCCCTCCCGCTTGTTGTCCACCTCGTCGAAGGGGGTGGTGCGGGCCACCACCAGCAGGTAGTCCGACTGGTCCACAGCGGAGATGAACGTCTTCTGTCCGTTCAGCACGTACGAATCGCCGTCCCGCACCGCCTTGGTTGAGATACGGAAGCTGTTGGAGCCGGCGGTGGGCTCCGTAAGGGCGAAGCATAGCTTGATTTCGCCGCGGGCCATGCCGGGTAGGTACCTCTTCTTCATCGCCTCGTTGCCGTAGCGGGCGATGAGGGTGGCGTCCATGACCGCGCTCACAATGATCAGCAGAAGGGGCGTACCCTGGTGGCTTAGCTCCTCCTGAAGCACGGCCATCTCCCGCATCCCCAGGCCACCGCCGCCGTGCTCCTCCGGTATCAGCATCCCCAGGTATCCTCCGGACGCCAGTTCGTCCCACAGCTCTTTGGCGAACTCTCCCTGGCGAGCCTTGGCCACCCAGTAGTCACGTCCGTACTTTTTGGCCACCTGCTTCACAAAGTCACGGATCAGGTTCTCCTGAGTGGTAGGCTCAAGCACTGGGACCTCCTAAGCGGACCGAACTCCTCCTGTCTGGAGGGATGCCATGAGCAGTATCCCTCCGTGGGCGTAGGGGCGTCAATCAGGTACAGCCCGACTGACTGTAGGGCTCACTCGAGTACAATGGAGCCGTGGGATCCGTATTCCGCATGCTCCCTCTGCTGTTCGCGTCGCTGCTCTTTGTCGCGTCCGTTTCGTGTTTTGGCAACGACTCCGAGGCACCGCCCACGCCGGCGGCCACAGGCAGCGA
>CBDURB010000231.1:0-3378 GCA_965369585.1 uncultured bacterium | reverse complement strand
CTCCGTTGCGGTGCTACAATGTCGCCTAAAGAGGAACCCACCGGCGATGGATATGGATAGCCCCATCGACCTGCGCGCCGTCTTTGAAGTGATCGACTCAGCGGAGGTGATCACCTTCCGGTTCGTCACCATGCCTCATCGACTCCTGTTCGACACCCGCCACAACGAGATGGAGGGCCCTCTCCTCCGGCTGGTGCCCCGCGCCGCCTCCCCGGAGGAACGGCTCAAGACGATCAAGAAGATGCGCCCCCACTTCAGGCTGCCGGAGAAGATCAGCAGCGTCTGGTGGCCCAAGCACGTCCACAGCCTGGCGGACTTCGGCGCCTGGGACCGCATCCTGCGGCGCATCGACTCCTCAGGCTACCCCCAGATCGCCGACCGCGCCACGGACGTCTTCCGCGAGATGGAGTTCAAGGAACGAGTGGAGGTCTATAACGCCATCACCGGCGCCGGCTATCACGACCTTTGGGTGCGCGCCTGCTAGCCGATGCAGCGCCGCGACTTCGAACGCCTGGTCCTAAAAGCCCTGGAAGAGCTCCCCGACCAGTTCCGCGACGCCCTGGAGAACATCGACATCCAGGTGCGCTGGCGCCCCACTCCGGCCGAGCTGCGACGCGCCGGCGTGCGCCGCGGCTCCCTGTTCGGCATCTACATAGGCGTTCCTCTACCCGAGAGGGGGCACCACTACTCTATGGCCCTGCCCGATACCATCGTCATCTACCAGCACACCCACGAGCGGCATTGCCGCAGCGAAGCCGAGATCGTGGAGCAGGCACGCCAGACCGTCCTCCATGAGATCGGCCACTATCTGGGCATCGACGAAGACCGTCTGCACGAGCTGGGCATCGGCTAAAGGAGGTTCCTTATGGAAGAGACAACCCAGGCTGCGCCGCCGCAGCCTCCCGCCGAGAACCCCTTCTGGCTCACGCTGCGCCAACCCCGCGTCGTCCTCATCCTCCTCGCGCTGTGGGCCATCGTCGGTGCCCTCACCGAGTTCTTCACCTCCAGCGGACTGTTCCTCGACCTCCACGCCCGCGAGCTGGACGGGGCGCTGGGCGGCCGCGCCCTGAGCTGGGAGGCGATCCCCCTGGCGGTGCTGTACCTGTACTGTTCCCGAGACCCGGTGCGATATCAGCGGGTATTCTGGCTCGCCCTCATCGAACAGGCGGCCGCCATCTTTGCCAACATCTACCATCTGGGCGCCGGCGACTTCAGCCTGGAGAGCGTATTCATCCCCATCGCGGTGGCCGGGGGGCTGGCCGTGCTGGTGTTCCTGCACCTGTTCCAGCCCAAGGAGCCGGAGGAAGCGAGCGAATCCTTGTAGCGGAGGCCTTCAGGCCTCCACCCCCTCCCTGGCAACCCGAAGCCTGCCCGCCTCTGGCCGGATCGCCGCTACGAGGCTATAGCCCTACGGCTGCCGCATAGCCCGCAGCAGCCACAGCACCTCCGCGCTCTCCTCCAGCACGCTGGTCCACTGGAGCGCCTGCCACAGGTCATCGCCGCGGGCGTAGGAGCCGTGACCGCGGGCCAGCACGATGGGCGCCTCCCGCAGCGCCTCCGCTATTCGCTCCGGCTCTACCACCGGCACTAAGCCCAGCCTCAGCCGCCCCTCAGCGTCCGCCGGCTCCACCGCATCCGCCACCAGCGAAAGAGCGATGGCGTGTCGCGGGTGCGCGTGCAGAACCACCCCCGCGCCCGTCGCCTCGTACACCGCCCGATGCACCTCCGTGTCCATCGACGGCGCGCCTGGCGATGAGCCCTCGCTGGACACCGTTACCAGGTCGCCCTCGCCTATGCGGCCCAGCATCGCCCCCGTGCGTGTGACCAGCAGCCCCCCATCCGGCAGGCGAACGCTCATATTCCCGCCGTGGGAGGAGACCAGCCCCGCCTCCCACAACATACGCCCTACGGCGCGGAACTCCTCCTCGTAACCGCTAGCCATCACGCTTGCCCGCTATGGCCCGCATCCTCAGCCAGCCGTTGACCGCCCGCGCGGCCGCCGCCGCCAGCAGCTCCGCCGGCCGCTCCATAGCCTCCTCCTGTGTCGCCAGCCGCGGCACGATCGCCTCCACCCCTTCAACCCCCATCGCCAGGATGCGCTCCCAGCCGCGGCCCAGCGAGCCCGCCACCGCGATGACCGCCACCCCTTCCGCCGCCGCGATCCGCGCCACCCCGGCCACAGTCTTGCCGTAGCCCGTCTGCCCGTCCAGACAGCCCTCCCCGGTCAGCACCAGGTCGGCTCCACGCAGGCGCTCTCGCAGGCGCACGACCTCCGCCACCACCTCCAGGCCGGGCTCGATCCGCGCCCCCAGGAAGGCGATGAGCCCTGCGCCCAGGCCTCCGGCGGCCCCCGCTCCAGGCACGTCGATGACCGGCACAGCCACATCCCGCTCCACGGCCTCCGCGTAACAGCGCAGCGCCGCGTCCAGCTCCCGCGCCGCCTCTGCGTCCGCTCCCTTCTGAGGCCCGTACACCAGCGACGCTCCCTCCGGCCCGCACAGCGGGTTCGTCACGTCCGTCGCGGCCGTCACCTCACAGCGACGCAGCCTCTGATCGAGGCCGGTGGCGTCGATGTGCTCCAGGCGGGCCAGCGCCGCCCCGCCGGACGGCAGCTCGCCGCCCTCCGCGTCCAGGAAGCGCACCCCAAGCGCCTGCGCCATGCCGACGCCGCCGTCGTTGGTGGCGCTCCCCCCCTGGCCGATGATCAGCCGCTTGCACCCCGCTTCCAGCGCCGCCAGCACCAGCTCTCCGACTCCATACGTGGACGCGATCCTCGGGTCGCGCTCATCAGCGGCCAGCCGACACAGACCGGCAGCGGCCGCCATCTCGATTACGGCCGTCTTCCCGCCGACGATCCCCCACTGGGCAGCCACCGGCCGGCCCAGCGGGTCTCGGACAGTGGCTGTGACGATCTGCCCCTCCGCGGCGGCCACCACCGCCTCCACCGTCCCCGGCCCGCCGTCCGCCATTGGGATCGGCTCCAACTCGGCTTCGGGCAGGGCGCTGCGCGCGCCCTCGGCCATCGCCGCCGCTGCCTGGGAGGCGCTGAGGCTCCCCTTGAACTCCTGCGGCGCTATCACGATTTTCATGGCGTCACGCCAGCATAATAGGCGTCCTCAAGGCAGGGGAGCAACCTGATGAATCTAGCACAAGCCCTTCTCCTAACCCCTTGACAATAGAACGTTCGTTCTCTTATAGTTAGCACACTAGTTCTAGTGCCGAAGGAGGCCGGTCATGCGCAAGCTTACAGGCACCCAACTGCGACTCCCCCTCTCCCGCAGCGTCCGCTGCCCAGACTGCGGCGGCCCCCTCGTCCACGCAGAGGGCTGCGTCTCCTGCCCCTTCTGCGGCTTCTCCCGTTGCGGCTAAGCCTCCCCA
>CBDURB010000230.1:0-3384 GCA_965369585.1 uncultured bacterium | reverse complement strand
AAAGGACGAACATTGGTAGCGGCGCAACGTCACTGGCGAGTGCTATCGACCCACGCTCATATCCTGGTGATCCTGCACTTGCAGCCTCGGATCACCATGCGCGAGGTGGCGGCCGCTGTGGGCATCACGGAGCGTCGAGTGGCTGCCAACATCGCCACCCTTCAGGCTGAGGGGCTTGTGAAGGTTATCAAGAGGGGGTCACGGAATACCTATCGCGTGCGGAGAAGCGCCAGCCTGTCTCCATCGGCGCACGGGCCGAAGACGGTTGGCGAGTTTCTGGATAATGTAGAGCCATTGATACAGTAGATTGGCTCGCAGCCGCCTGGTGATCTGCGAGGGGTAACCCTCCACAGGTGATGACCCTCCCACTACTGGATGCCTGGGCCGCCCCGCTGCGTAACGAACTCTCTCTCCATGCGTCTTAATCGGTAGAAACTGATCGCCAGGTGCGCGTAGAAGCCAACCGCGGATACCCCCGCAGGTGCTTCGTACCGTTAGCTTGTCGTGTGTAGTCCAAGGAGCAATGGATGAACGTGACCGTTAAGACGCTCGCCCGCGATAATGCTCCTGGAGGAACCGAGGTTCTGCACGGGTTGTTGCGTCTCCAGGCGATTAAATGCCCGGGCACCGCGGCCCACGCCGCAAGATGCGCCCAGTACGCCCGCGCATTGGCCGAGCAGCTGAGGCTGCCACCCGATGAGATAGAGGCTATTAGGGTGGCCGCGCTCCTTCATGATTTGGGCAAGGTAGAAATCCCGGACTCCATTCTCCAAAAGCCAGGTCCACTAACGGAGAAGGAGTGGCAGTTAATGAGGCGACATCCCGTCCTAAGCCACCGGGCCCTCGCACAGCTAGGTGGCTTTAGTGATGTTTTGCCGCTGGTCCGCCACCATCATGAGCGCTTCGACGGATCCGGCTATCCGGATGGCCTCTCAGGAGAGGACATCCCTAGCGGGTCTAGAATCATTCTCGTCATCGATGCCTTCGACGCAATGACCAATGATCGTCCGTACAGACAAGCGATGTCCATCGCGGATGCGGCAAAGGAGTTGGTGCGTTGCAGTGGCTCCCAGTTCGATCCCCGCGTGGTTCGAGCGTTCCTACTAATTCTGTGCGGCCTGGGTCATAGTCGACCGTTAGTCCTTACCCGTTCTGGTGTTGGGGCGGAAGGATTCTCCGCTAATGGCGATGATGGTCCTTTAGCGGACACCTGGGAGCCGCAATCAGCTCAAGTTGTGTGAACGCGGCGCCACCGGCCTATTGGGCGGAGTGGTAATAGAAGCTTTGCGGGAGAAGTTGCCGCAGATCACCATCGGCGTTTGAAGTTGCCGGATATCCTATCCGGGCTAACTAGGAGCGCGTAGTGAAGGTCGGCATCGAATTTTGGCGCGGCCCCGCGCCGGTGGTCTTCGAACCCCACGCCCTCATAGCAACGGCTTCGCATCCCCTTGACCATTAGCCGGGGCCGTGCGCCCGCTTTTAAAGCTGTTGGTTTACCAATGTCGCCAGAAGTTTAATAAGACAGTGCCGTGGACCAAGCGTCGGTAGCTGTAGCGCTGGCAGCAGCGTGGGGGGATCCCGCTGACCAAAGCGTAAGCGGTAGTCTACCGGTTCAGCATCAGGTCAGCCGGCACAGGAGACTGGGGATGGAGTGTCGTGAATGCCAAAACGAAACCGATTTGTCACCTTGCGATGACTGTCTTGTCAGGATGACTCTCACTTGGGCCAACGAACCGCTGGGACGCGATGCCTGGATGGTGTGGCTGCTTCGCTCTAATGCGCGTATATTGCAACGACTAGATGAGGCCGAGCGGCGAGTGAGGCGCAGAAGGCGTAAAGCTCGCATATAACCACCAGAATCAGCGAGGACCGAGAGCCCCCAAAGGGCCCGCCTGGGCTGCTGAAGGTCCACCTGTCGGCCGGACTCGGCCCCAGCGTCGGCGCGGGGAGAAGGGCGGCTTAGGTTGCTCCCAATCTCTTTTGTCCGGACCCGCTAGCCGCGCCCTCGCGCCCCCTTTACTCAAAGCAGTCTGATTATTCTCCGATCCTTGTCCTACCTCTTACACACGATTCTTCTATGCACCCCCGTCCCCTTTTATAGCATTGCTGATCGCGGCGAAATGCTGTCGCGGAAGAAGGATGAGATGAGCGAAAAGGATACGGACGGTACGGGCGAGCCGAGCGACGGGCAGATGGCGGCAAAGATCATTCTGCTGGTATCCGATAGCAATGACTCCAAGTTCGGGGAGATAATCGTGCTGGACGAGATTCGTAAAGTGGAGAGTGCAATTGAGGCCCTCCTTGAGGCCGGTTTCGAGCAGGAACGCGTTCACGTGTTTACCGGGGCGGAGATCAACATTCAGGTCACCTACCGGCCGCTGGTGGTGTTGGCTAGCGACTTGGCGGATTCAGCGGAGGAGTCCGATCACCGCCTCGACGACCAGGCGGACCCAGAAGTAGACGAGGTCGGAGCCGAAGGGTGGCAACCGGGGCGAGTAGAAAGCCTAAACGGCAACGGCCGCCGCCGGAGCGGGGTGCACATCTCTTCCCTCCTCTTCTGGAAGCGAGCGAAGCGGCCTAGTGGGTAAACTGCAAGAGGTCCGGACGGCCCTGCCGAGGGGCTTGGTCAAGGCTCATGGCATTCCTTCAGCCGAACGAGAGCCTGCCTCGGTGCGGAGAGACGACATGCGACGCCGGAAGCATGATCCCGCGCTGGCTCAGGTCATAACGGTTTTTCTTGCCGCTGTCGAGATTAAAGACAGATACACGTACGGGCACTCACTGCGCCTGGCTGGGTATGCGGTAGCCCTGGCGGAGGAGATGAACCTGCCAAAGCAGCAGGTTGAGGACGTACGGCAGGGTGCCCTGTTGCACGATATCGGCAATCTATTCATAGGCGAGCGAATCCTCCAAAAGCCGGATGAACTCAGTGAGGATGAGTTCGAAGCGGTTAAACAGCACGCCGCCATCGGCGCCGCTGTGGTGTCGAAGGTAAAGGGGTTAGAGGATGTCGCGATGATCGTCCGTCATCACCACGAGCGGTTCGATGGCAGCGGATACCCCGATGGGCTGGCCGATGACAGGATCCATCTGGGCGCGCGCTTGGTCGCCGTAGTCGATGCTTTCGGAGCGATGATCGAAGAGCGTCCCTATCGCAGAATGCTGACAATGGAGGAAGCGCTGGCCGAGCTTGAGAGGGGCGCCGGTGGCCAGTTCGACCCGCGTGTGGTGGAGGTCTTCGTGGGGCTGGCGCGGGAGAGGGCTACAGGGTGGCCGATGGCGCACGATGGAAACGTTCTGCTCGCGGAAGTGGTTATCGATGGGACACTAACCTAACGACCCATCCGGCGCCAAAGATAGCCTCAATCTGGCTCCGCGGCCGTC
>CBDURB010000229.1:0-3399 GCA_965369585.1 uncultured bacterium | reverse complement strand
CCCACGGAGGCGTTCGACGCCCGCGGCAAGTGGCCGAGCGAGATAAATGGGGAGCCTATCAAGAACCCGATACACGCTGTCGCTTTCACGTACCCGTTCAACCTGTCCGGGCACCCGGCGGCCACCGTGCGGGCGGGCCTCACCGACTCCGGCCTGCCTTGCGGCCTTCAGATCGTGGGGCCACGCCATCGGGAGGAGCTCATCTTTCAGGCGTCATACGCCTACGAGCAGGAGCGGCCCTGGAACAACGTTTGGCCCAAGGAGGTGCCGGTTAGCGTTTAGCCAGATCGTCCTCTGGCTGCGATGACGGTGCTATACTGACGGCGCATGGTAGCGACAAAGACAGACGAGGCTTACGTCGGACGCGACTACGGCGGGCGCGAGGTTGAGATCACGCCGGAGCTCGTCCGGCACTACGCCGAGGCGGTAGGGGACGAGAACCCCTGGTACTTCGGGGACTCACCCTTCGGCGGGCCGGTGGCGCCGGCTCTGATCCTGCACTCCGAGGTCTATCACGACCTGTCCTGGTATCTCCCCAACATCTACGGCAACCTGCACACCAAGCAGGAGTGGGAGCTGTTCCAGCATGTCATGGTGGGGGACACCGTCACCACCCGCTCCTTGATCGTCGACCGGTACGTCAAGCGGGACCGCGAATACGTGGTCAAGGAGGTGACGTGCTTCGGATCGGACGGGCGGATCGTGAGCCGCAGCCGGACGCACCAGAGCTTCCTGCTGAACGCAGGCTCGGGGATCGTCGTCGACAAGAAGCGGGAGAAGAGGAGCGACCGGCGCTTCGACGTGAACGCGCAGGAGCCGCTGGAGGATATACACATCCCCAGCAAAGACGTCACGCTGGAGATGTGCCAGAAGTTCTCCGGGCCCGCCAAGAACTATCACAACGACATTGAGGCGGCGCGGGCGCTGGGCTTCCCGGACATCGTGGTCCAGGGGATGATGACGCTATGCTTCCTCTCCCAGATGATGACGGAGCGCTTTGGCGCCGGATGGTACGAGGGCGGCCGGCTGAGCGTGAACCTGGTGAACGTGCTCTGGCAGAAGGATCAGGTCGCCTGTCGCGGTCAGGTCACGGCGCTTACGCCGGAAGGCTCCCGACAAAGGGCGCACTTGCAAGTATCATGTGAGAAGCCGGACGACACCAAGGTGGTAGTGGGAAGCGCCAGCGCGCTCCAAGAGTAGGCGACGGCGAACCGTTCCATCTAAAAAGCGAAAGGCCCAGCCGATGGCTGGGCTAATCTATATCCAAACTACGACCCTAGGAAGGTTCTCGCGGCAGCCGCTCCACTATCATGTCGAGCGCCTCGCCGCGGTGCAGCCATCGCACAAGCTCCTCGCGCAGGAGCAGGCTGGCCTTCTCCAGCGCCTGCGTCCGCTCTGGGTCGCGTTTCTGGTCCATGGCGAAGTGAACCTCTCTCAAGGCGCTCTCGCAGGCGGCGGCCATGCGCCAGGCGAAGAACCAGCGACCGTTCAGATCAGCCCAGGCATCTTGGGCCTGTGGGAGTGTCCGTTGCTCCATCGCCATAATTAGCAAACCCAACCCTTTCTTCTTATTTCATCAATTAAGGATGCTTTGACCGCGCTCGTGTTACATGAAACCTCGGATGAAATAGCACCGTTTGCTATACTAGAGAGGAATCAAATCGCGGAGGTGGTGCGACCTTGGCTAGACGACAGCGGCGACGAAGACGGCTTTCGGGACGACTTGCGAGTGATACTGGGGAGCGCCGTGCGAAGCTCCCGTTTCCCGTCAACCTGATCTGGAACTCCAAGATTCTCTACGTCGTGTTCATCATTGCGATGATCGGCGGCCTGGCCGCTGTCGGGCTCTCGCCCGGCCTCGGCAGCACAGGCGGCTCGACACCGGCTGAGATCATCGACGACGAGGAGCTGCCGGAGGTCGTCGAAACGCCGGAGGGGCTGCTGACGTTCGGCGCTCCGGAGAAGACGATCGACGTTACCCAGGGCTACAACGCCGTCATCACGACCGATGCGGGCGACATCGTGATAGCGCTGAGCCCGGACGCCCCCGAAGCGGCGAACAGCTTCGCCTTCCTGGCCGGCCAGAACTTCTATGACGGGCTTCAGTTCTTCTGGGTGCTCCCGCAGTTCGACGCTCAGACGGGAGACCCCACCTGTACATCCTCCAGCGAGTTCTCATGTTCGGGCACCGGCAGCCCCGGCTACGACCTCCCCAAAGAAGGAGACTCAGCCACAGCCGGCCAGTGGGCGGTGATCGCACCGCTCACCACCTCCGGCGGCGACCGGGTGCACGGCAGCCAGTTCTTGATCGCGATGGCCGGTGGAGAGTTCGAAGGCACCACGTTCGGCGAAGTGGTGGAGGGGCAAGAGATCCTGGAGGCGCTGCAGCAACGTGTGCCATGCTTTGGCTCCCTGCCGAGCGAATCCAACCCCTGTCAGACGGACGCAGAGCTGCCGGACGCGCTCACCATCGTGGACATCGTCGTACAGCCGGCCTAGAGCCCCAGTGACAAAAAGCAAGGCCGGCCGCTAACGCGGTCGGCCTTCTGCGTGTTCGGCCGGTAAGGCCTAGGCCTTCTTCTCCTCGGAGGTATCGACCGAAGTCTTCGTCTCCTCAGAGGTATCGACCGAAGCCTTCTTCTCCTCCGGCTCCTGCTCGCCTTCCTTCACTTCGTGACGGAACTCACGAATGGCGCGGCCTACGGAGCCGCCGATGTCGCCGAGTTTGGAGGCCCCGAACAGGACCACCAATATGGCAAGGACTATGCCCAACTCTAGCGGCCCTACTGGAAGAGCAAGGAACGGCATATCATCGCCTCCTTCTTATCACAAGTCAAGCGTACCATACATGGCTACCGCCGAAACAACCGATCAGGCGGCCGCTCTTTCCACCAGGAACATTATCGCAAAAAAGAGAAGGGCCAGACCGAGCGCTGGGAGTCCTACCTGCCAGATGCCTCCCACGAAGAAGAAGATCGCCGCCGCGACCGCAATGGACATACCGGATACGGCGATTATGCGGGCAATGACCACGAGCGAGGAAACCGGTTGGAGCGGCGGCGGCGGTGGTTCTTCCATCTACTCCCTAGATGGAATTATCGCCCCCAGGAGGTCAAGCATCAAGCGGGCGGCGATGCGGGCGGTGACGCCCCCCGAATCATAGGTGGGATTCACCTCGCAGATATCAAAGGCTATTATGCGCGTCCGCTGGGCCAGCAGGAGCAGAGCCTCCTTAAGCTGATAGTAGCCGATGCCGCCGGGCTCCGGGAATCCGGTGCCGGCCGCCACCGCCGGGTCCAGCACGTCGATGTCGATGGTGACGTAGGTATCACCGTTGAGGAGCACGTCGGCCAGGGCCGCATCCACTCCTTCGCGGACGATGCGCTCGCTGGTGATGCT
>CBDURB010000228.1:0-3401 GCA_965369585.1 uncultured bacterium | reverse complement strand
CGATGAAGGTAGGCTGGACGGCCAGGGCACGGGCGATGCCGATACGCTGGCGCTGGCCGCCGGAGAACTCGTGCGGGTAGCGGTTGGCGTAGTATGGGTTGAGGCCAACGACTCGCATGAGCTCCTGGACACGCTCTCGCCGTTCGTTGCGGTTCTTCGCCAGGCCGTGGATGACGATAGGCTCGCCGATGATGGAGCCGATAGTCATGCGGGGGTTCAAGGACGCGTACGGGTCCTGGAAGATCATCTGCATGCGCCGGCGCATGCGGCGAATCTCGCCGGGTTTCATGCGGGTGAGGTCCTGGCCTTCGAATACGACCTCACCGGAAGTGGGCTTGTATAGCATAAGGATGACGCGTCCCAGCGTGGTCTTGCCGCAGCCGCTCTCGCCTACCAGCCCCAGCGTCTCGCCGCGCTTGATCGCGAATTCCACGCCGTCGACGGCCTTAACGTCGGCGACCTTCCTCTGGAAGATGATGCCGGACGTGACCGGGAAGTGCATCCGGATTTCGCTGATCCTGACGATGGTGTCGTCACCGGAACCGGCGGCGGGTACCCTGGGTGCCTGCTCTACAGCCATGCTCTCTCCTCCTACGCAGGCGCCGGCGATTTAGTGGCCTGAGCCACGCGTTCCCATTCCCAACAAGCGCTGTGATGGTCGCTGCCAACAGGGAGCAGAGGGGGAACCTCCTCCGCACAGCGGTCCACGGCGAACCGGCAGCGCGCCCGGAAGGAACAGCCTGGCGGGATCCGCACCATGTCCGGGGGCATACCCTCAATGGGCTCCAGCTTCTCTTTGCGGATCTGGTCCAAGCGAGGAACGGACTTGAGGAGCCCCAGCGTGTACGGGTGTCGCGGCTGGCCGTAGAGCTCGCGGGCAGTAGCCGACTCCACGATCTTGCCCGCGTACATCACGTTCACCCGGTCGGCGTAGCGAGCGACCACGCCCAGGTTATGGGTGATGATGATCACTGAGGTCCCCAACTCGCGGGTAAGGCGGGTGAGAAGCTCCAATATCTGAGCCTGGATGGTGACATCCAGAGCGGTGGTGGGCTCATCCGCCAGGAGCAGCTTAGGGTTACAGGACAGCGCCATGGCGATCATGACGCGCTGTCGCATGCCGCCGGAGAACTGGTGCGGGTAGTCGTTAATGCGGGAACGGGCCTCAGAGATGCCCACCGTCTCCAGTAGCTCCACGGCCCGCTGAGTGGCGGCGCCACGGTCCATCTTCAGGTGCAGCTCCAGCGTTTCGGTAATCTGGCGACCGATGGTCAGGACGGGGTTCAGAGAGGTCATCGGCTCCTGGAAGATCATGGCGATCGCATTGCCGCGGATGTGGCGGATCTTGTCCTCGCTCATGCGGGTCAGTTCTTCGCCCTCAAACTGAACGGACCCGGAGACGATCTTGCCGGGCGGTATAGGTATCAGGCGAAGGATGGAGAGAGCGGACACGGTTTTGCCGCAGCCGCTCTCGCCGACGAGTCCTAGTATTTCGCCATGTTCTACGTGGAAGGTGACGCCATCAACGGCCTTCACCACACCTTCTTCGGTATAGAAGTAAGTCTTGAGGTCGTCAACCCGCAGTAACGGTTCGGCCAACAGATCCTCCTTCGGCGGCCGCTTCAGCCGCGGGCCAACTCATGATATAGCCCTGAGGCTAAGCGCGCTCTCTATGGTGGGGAAGGAGGGACTCGAACCCCCACGCCTTTCGGCACGTGAACCTAAATCACGCTCGTCTACCAGTTCCGACACTTCCCCGGTTTGTTTCACAACTTCGCACATAGTCTGGGGGGCCGCCCGGGACTCGAACCCGGAACCTGCTGATTAAGAATCAGCTGCTCTGCCAGTTGAGCTAGCGGCCCTTGACCCTAATCAGGGCCCAGGTTTGCGAAGTATATCATGGGCCACCTTGCGCCGCAACAAAAACTGCGACAGCTGACCGCTAGGCGATGGTACGCCCGCCGCCGCGGTTGTGCGCCTAGGCGAGGCGGGTGTCAGCGGGGCGCTGGGTCAGACGATCCGTGTTGCAGGGTGCCGGCGGCGGCTAGTCGCCGCCTTCATACTTGAACGACACCTTCACCTTGGCGCGGTAGGCACGCACCTGCCCCTTTTCCAGCTGCATGTCCAGCTCGACGACCTCGGCGACCCGGAGGTCTCGCAACGACGCTGCTGCCCGCTGGACGGCTGCGGCAGCAGCCTTCTCCCATGATTCGTCGCTTGTCCCCACCAACTCGATAACCTTATAGACGCTCTCTGCCATTGCGATCCTCCTTCTGGACTGCCGTCGGCGAATCAATTGATTGGACGACGCCTGACCGTTAAAGCGGAGTCTACATTATCGGGCCGACCAGTGATCGTCAATGGCGGTACGCCCGCCGTGATTGTGGGCCTGGGCCGGGCGGGTGTCAACGGGCCCTGGCGCTGACCAGCGGTGCTATAATCCACCGGTGATGATGCGTTACCTGCGGGAGCGGGGTGAGTAGTTCAAAAGGGGGCTGACAATGAAACTGCTTTGGGTGACGTGGTTTATCCAGAACATCAACATGGCCATTGACACCGGGAAGTATCAGGATATACCCATCGAGGAGGTTGAGAACCACATCGAAGAGGGCGATCTCCTTTCATGGCTGCGGGTGCGCCTTAACGGCGATGTTGATCTGAGTGTACCCACGAACGAAGACGAACGGGACTTGGTAGCCAAGTTGCAGGAGCTTCTTGAGAGTTACCGCAGCCAAGAGAGACGGAAGTTTGGCATTAAGAATAGTGGGCTATGCCTATTGGTAGCTTGGTCCAACCATGTCGTTCAACGGGCTGCCGGCCAAACCGAGGTGTAAGCCCAACGAAAGAGGCCGCCGATGACTGACCTTCTCCCCTACGCTCTCCCCACCGTGGCCGGGCTGCTGGGGAGCAGCTAGATGCCGCCGACACGTAAGCGGCGGGCGCTGCACCGGCGCCGCCACGGCAATCAACATCCGCGAAGCCGTAGAGAGCAGCGGGACATCTCGCGGCAGCGGGCGAAGCAGCGCGTCGGACGGGCCGGACGTCAGGAGGCCAGCGATGACTGATCGGCGCCAAGAGATATACAACGCCTGCCTGAAGCTCGCCCGGTCCGACATCAAGGACGAACCGGAGCGGAAGCGTCACCCCGGCCACTGGAGCGCCGTTGGTGAAAGAGTGGCCCGCGGAGACGATCCGAACGTCGCCACCGTGGGCGGGATCAAGGTTCTCGTGGAGGTAGCATATGCGGACGCCTGCAAGGAAGCGGGGCTCCTGAGCGAAGTAGCCGTCTTTTCCCCCTACTACAGCCGTGATAGCTGGTGGAGGCGGTTCGTTGCGCGGGTGAAGGGGCGGCTAGGGAATGGCCAGCGAGACTGAGCTAAGTGGAAACCGTTGTCGTCGCG